>JADGDM010000004.1:97294-104000 GCA_016744905.1 Sulfurimonadaceae bacterium
TATAACGTTTTCAATTCCACTTACTGTATCGGTGCCTTGATCTGTGTTTACTCCGATAATTTGCGCCGTACCCACATCTAAATCTAAGGTGATACCTTGTGTATCTGTAGTGTTAAGAGTGGCTGAATAATCGAGAGTGTCACCAGCTGTACTATGCGATCCTCCATCAAGAACATCATCACCAGCGCCTCCACTAAGAAGATCATCTCCTGCGCGCCCTTCTAAAAACTCATCTGCACTTCCACCAATAAGCGTATCATCAAAACTTGTTGCAATAATATGTTCTACCGTATTTACCTCGTCTACAACAGCGCCATTAAACGTTGCTTTAAGAACTTGATCATTGCCTAAGTCCGCTACAATTTTTGAGGTTATTAGTGCAGAAGAGTAATCTAATGTGTCTACACCATCTCCACCAATAATCGTATCTATTCCATCAGATACTTGAAAGCTGTCATTTCCTACACCACCATCGAGAATATTTATCTCTTCTACTTCATCACTACCTTTAATAGTGTCATCATATTTTGAGCCGATAATATTTTCAACATTTTCAAGTGAATCTTTAAAACCATACCCATCATTTTGTGTACGATACGTAGTTACATCATTAACTTCAGGATCAAGATCATAATTATTAGCACGAGAGAGGTCTACGTCGATACCGATGTTGGTAGAGTTTGCCACAGTTGAATAATCAGCACTGTCTGCCCCTGTTCCACCATCAAGATAATCTTGTCCCTCATCTCCACGTAGTGTATCAATACCACCAGCACCACTAAGCGTATCTTCGCCTTCTCCACCTTCTAAAATATCTGAACCAGCCTCACCAAAGAGCGTATTGCCTTCATTGTCACCAATCAGTGTGTCATCAAATTTTGAGCCAATAACAGCTTCGATATTTGTCAGGGTATCGTTGACACCCAGCGCGCTGGCACTTTCGTTATTCAGCTCAACATTAACTCCGGCACTGTCACTTATAAAAGCGTAACTTACAACATCTGAACCATCTCCACCATCAAGCACATTGGTTCCGCTGTTGGCACTAAAAGTATCATCTCCAGCAAAGCCACTCAATGTATCAGCACCTTCAAAACTTGTGATTGTATCATCACCTTGTCCACCATAAACAGTAGCCTTTCCATGCCCTGTCTTAATTATATTATTATTAGCATTTGTGGCTAAAACAATTTTTTCATCCGTTCTCTCAAAACTTTTTTCACCGCCAGGAGTGTTGTATTCAATTTCTTCTCCCACCAAGCTCATGCGATCTACTCCACCTAAAGAGCCAACATCAGGTGTTTGAATATCTTCTTCGCCATCAAGAAGGTTATCTCTGTCAAACACACTTGTAAAACTCACCACGGCAACAAAATCTAAAGAGCTCAGATAATTAACATCATCCTCGTTCAAATCTAATCTCTCTTGTAAATCATCGGGGTAAACTAAGGTAAATTTTGCTTGTCCGGTAATAGCATTGATAGTAAAGCCTTTAGAATCTATTGATCCATCTTCATTAAATACAGCTTTATCAATCTCATAAGTTCCATCAGAGACCTTTCTACCCTCTGCAATACTAAAGTCTTTATAGAGATTACTCACCGTAATTGTATCAATACCAAAGCCCGCTGGTTGCTCTGGAGTAATAGCAAGTACTCTTGCTAGTTTTGACTCTTCTCCCAATGATGGATCACCATAAAGCGCTTTATCATCTGCATAAATTATCATTGATTCGGGATTATCTACTTCTACTTTAACATCAACTTCTACTTCTACTTCGACATCATTTCCATTCTCATCGACAACAATTTTAGTCACTGTTTGCGTTTCAATCTCTGTAATGGTTGAATAATCCAAGGTTTCGGACTCAAACTGCGCTTCAGATGTATCTACACGACTTCCATAGCGACTACCACCACCACCATAAACCGCAAGCGATGCACCACTGTCATCTTCATATGAGGCAGTTTGATAAGCCGTCAATGAAAATTTCAGACCTGCTTCTACTGCATTTTCAACAGAAGAGATGTTGACATTAACAGGATTATCATCTTGAGGACGGAACATATTGTTATTATCATTTTCTTCAATATCCTCTTTTGGAGGAGGAAGCTCGTCACTAAATTCTGAATCAAATTCCTGCTCTTCTACGTCGCTTGGTGTACCCTGGTTAAGAATCTGAGAGAAGTTTTGATTTTCTGGAGGAATTTCTTGTTCTTTTTGATCACTCCACAGTTGATCCAGTGCCACAAAATCATCTGTAATAGTACTTTCAATTGGTGTCTGCTTGATGTCATCAATTTGCTCTAAAATGTTCTGGAGAGGAACTTTTTTACCACCTTTGAAAGAGAGCGTTACACTGTTCTCTTCAAAGGCTAAAATACCCAAGGAGACAAAGGTCAACTGCGCACCATCTGCAAACCGGATAACAATATCCCCGCCAACAAGTTGATAAGCGGCTTTTTCTCCACTTACTTCAAAGTTGATGCTGTCATGAGGTTGGACAAAGACATTGGAATTTTCACCCGCTTTTGGCAACTCTTTAATAACAATTTTATTTTCTTCATAATTGATGGCACTTGTTTTATTCATTGTATCTCTCCAGATATAGCATAATGCTTCTATTATATCTTATTATGTGATAAAAATTGATTAATTTTAATTAACAAGCAGTTTACAAGCCTAAAAGTAGGCGTTTTGAAACACTAAATTCGACCTGCTATAATACGTCATGATTAAATATAAATATGATGAATTTACAAAAGATGTTCAAGTATTAGCACATCAAATACAGACCTATCAACCCACTGTTTTGCTTGGAATTGTTCGTGGGGGATTGGCACTGACTCAAGCCCTCTCTCACGCTCTTGAGATCCGTAATGTACAGACCATTCGCACTGAACTTTATGATGATGATGTAAAAAGAGACAAAATAAAAATCACTGCACATCTTGATTTCAAAGCAGACGATAGAGTTTTGCTTGTTGATGATATTGTTGACAGTGGAGAAAGTTTACAAGCAATCAACACCTATTTAGCGACTACTTATCCAAATTTAGACTTTAAAAGTGCCACTATATTTTATAAAAACAGCTCTCTTGTTCAAGCTGATTTTAAACTAAAAGAAGCAAAAGAGTGGATAGAATTTTATTGGGAAAGTGACTTTAAAATGGATAAAAACAATGGATAAGATGTCATGGTTTTTATACGCCAGAAGTATTATTTTAGCTCTACGCGCTGTCTTTTTTGAGAAGCTCAGCTCTTCTTTACTAAAACGTAAACTCTTAAGAAAAGGTGATGCTATTGAGTTTGTTCAAGACAACTCAGAGAGTGATCTTCAAACCTATCAGCGCGCTACACTTATAGAAAAACTTCCCATTGCCAGTGTAGAAAAATCTTCACTATTTGATAAAGAGTTGATTCAATATTTTGATCATTTTTATCTTATTAAAGTGAAAAAAAAGACCTTAATTATCCCTTTTGAGTGGATTATTGCTATCGAGACTGAGCTAGAATAAGGCCTTAAAACCCTCGAAAGATCTTTGGCACCAGTGCGCTAGGCCCTTCTCTTTCTGCTGCGTCCAGTTCAGTGATCAAGCGCGCTGTATCCTTAGGTAAAGTTCCTGAGAGGTGCAGAGCATTTGAGGCGTGATTTGATCTGAAGATGATTCTATTTGTTGGCCTTAAAAGTTTTAAAAACTTTTTCTGCTCTTTTAAAAGTTCCCCATCTTCTAGCCACTCAAAATCTTCAAAGTGGCGGTAAAAGTTCTCTTTAGCATCTTCTTCTAAACCCAATTGTAGTGTGGAGAGATAATTCACACGTGTTGCATTAATAATTTTAGCACTCTCTTTGATATGATTATCACTATATTTTTTCCCACCCAAACCTAAAATCATGGTGCCTGAAATCTTCATCTTTGCGCGACTTGCTTTGTTGAGAGAGTCAATAATTTCTTCTTGACAAACCCCCTTCGTAATCTTTTTAAGTACCAGTGCGCTGCCTGTTTCGATGCCATAGTAAATAAGATTCAAACCATTTTCTTGAAGCAACTTTAATTCATCTTCACTTTTTTCTAAAAGGTTTTGCGCCGAAGCGTAACTGGACACGCGACCCAGTTTTGAAAATGCTTTTTTAAGATAGTGAAGGATTTGAAGAAGGTATTGAATATCTAGTGAGAGTGCATCTCCATCTGCTAAAAAGACTTTACGTGAGAGAGGGTAGCGCACTGAGAGTTCGTCAATATCTTTATAGATATCTTCTAAACTACGTACCTGATACTTTTTAGTTTTGTACATGGAGCAAAATGAGCAGTTATTATATGAACAGCCCAGTGTGACTTGAAGGATGATGTTGTCCGCTTCAGCAGGTGGACGAAAGAGTGGAAAAGAGTACTCTATTCTTTTGCCTTTTTAATCATCTCATAAGCAGCGTTGATATCTTGAACCTTCTGTGTTGACTCATCAATATACTCTTTTGAAGCCCCTTGTGCCTGAATGATGTCTGGATGATACTGACGAACCAGTTTTCTATAGGCTTTTTTAACGGTACTCAAATCATCACTCTCTTTAATCCCAAGCAGTGCATACGCCTCTTTAATAGAAGTGTGTGACGTTGCAGTCGAGTGCATCCCTTGAGCGCGCTTCATCATAGCATCTAACTCTGGTAGGGTGAAGTGTAGCAGTGCTCCCACTTTCGTTAAGATGTTCTCTTCTGATTCAGACATGTGTCCATCAACATACGCCAATATAACTAAGAAATTCATCATCATATGGCGTTTTTGCTCATCACGACCGATGAGTCCAAACAGTTTATACGCCACTTCATCAAGGTTGTACTTGTTGTCTTTTTCCTCTTTAAAGATCGCTTTTAAGATATCTCTAGCGCGCTCAGGGTCTGGGAAAACCTTTGCAATATCTTTGAACATATTGCCCACCAATTCAGCTTCTAGTTCATCAATCTTTCCATCTGCCTTCGCCACTTTTGCACACAGTGCTACAAATAGCCCCAGTTCACTTTTAGCCAATGCCTCTTGTGTCAGTTCAAAATTCTTAAATGTTTTTTGAGAATACGCCAATGTTTCATAACGACGATACCCCTTAATCACCCACGATAAAAAAAGTCCTAAAATAATAAACAGTATAAATGTAGTCATAAATGTTTTCCTTAATAATAAAAATATGAAGAGATTATAGTCTAGTGGGGTAAATGTTTAGTGAAGCAAGAATATAGAACCTTAGAAAAACTCCATACCAGCATCATTTTCATCAAACTTCTCATGACTCTGCGTCCACATCATTACAATAGTGTCCATATCACTAATAAGAGAGGCATCTAAGAAGTTAATTGATTCATAGGCTTTTAAAGAGAGTCCCTCTTGCCATTTTTTAAGTACAAAGATAAAACTCTCCAAAAGGGTAAAGACATTCACTATATCTTCTTTTTTATCAGGAATTTCATTATCACGTAAGACTCTTGAAAAGTTACCCATCGCACTTCCAAGACTGGCAAAAACACTATAGTAAGAGATCGTTGAAGCATATTTTCCAAATCGCTCACTGATGGGCAATATCTTAGTTTGCGTAAGGCTTAAGTTCCCACCTGACTGTAAAACTTCCACCACCGCACTGTCAATAACCTCATACGCATCAATCAATTCATCATAATCTTCAAAACTAAAGTCTTCTAACTCTTCATACATATGGGCATGACTAGACTCTTGCTTTTTATCAAGAACAACTTCTTCTTTGTGTGTTTTTGTCTGCTTGATAGCATCTTTAGTCACCATCGTGTCTAACATTCGTAGTGACTTTTCAAGTTCACTATTTTTTCTACTTAGTTCTCTGTTTTGCTCTTGTAAAGTTATATTTAGAGATTCTATTTCAGAATAATAACTCTCAATCATTTTATGGTCAAATATAGTTTGCGAGACATTGTAAAGTAAAAATTTGAGGTCATCTTGATTCAAGGGTTTGGTTAAAAACCCTGTTGCCCCTGCTTTGATGGCATTAAGAAGATAGTCTACTTCGGTGTGTGCAGTAATATAAATGATTTTTTGTGAGATATTTTTTTGTAAGATAGTACTTCCCATCTCTATACCATCCATTTTTGGCATATTGATATCACTAATGACAATATCATAATAAGCATCATTTTTTTTCTCATAATCCAATTCTTTTAATAATAGCGCTTTGCTTTTATTTTTTTTCTCCCAAACTTTATGCCGAAATTCAACACTTTACTAAAGATATTACTTTAAGTGGACATTTTGTTCAGGGTGGTATTGTTATTGGTCAAACAGTGCCTGGCAGTCAAATTATTTTTGACAATCAGATGATTAGAGTTTCTTCATCAGGCGGTTTTGTGATTGGTTTCAATCGTGATGAACCAGAAACTGCCAGTTTACAAGCAACAACACCTGATGGCCTTACAAACTCAAAAAATATCATTGTCAAAAAAAGAGAGTACAAAGTTCAACGTATTAATGGCTTAGCAAAATCAAAAGTCTCACCTGGAAATCCAGATGTTTTAGCCCGTATTAAAAAAGAGGCAGCACAGGTTACTCAGGCTCGCAAACGTAGTGATGCTCGCTCAGATTATCTGGAACATTTTATTTGGCCTACAAAAGGGCCAATCAGTGGTGTGTATGGCAGTCAACGTGTTCTTAATGGTCAACCGAAATGGCCTCATTTTGGTGTTGATGTTGCA
>JADGDM010000037.1 GCA_016744905.1 Sulfurimonadaceae bacterium
TTTATATTCAGAACACATTTTATTTCAATTTAGAAGTTTTGTTGAGAAATTAGAAGAGCATTCAACAGATGATCCAATGGATAATCTGAAACTTTTTTTATACTACACTTATGAGCCTTTCCTTAATAATAATCAGAAATCCGTTGAAATTACCTTAGAAAATGACCCATTCTTTTTTCACAACTTAAATATGAATGATTCACAACCGGTGGATGGACTTTATAAATATTTAGAAAAGCAGCTAAAAGAAATATTCAATGATGCAAAGTTAGATTGTTACCATCTGGCTATTTTATTTAAGAAATTAGCAGATGGTTATACCGAGAGTTATATGATAAAAAAATTTGATACAAGCAATGTCATAGATAATACTATTGATATGTTTTTTAATGGTCTAGTTATAAACCGATAAAACACTTTAATTGAGTAAATCCAGCATCTTATTCTTCACTCAATTAGACAAAAATAAAAAATAGCACAAGACCAGTTAAACTATCTAAAATAATAAAGTTCTATTTTTCTTTCTCTGTGTATAATCTTGAAAATTCAAAAAATAGAGCCAATTATGAACCAATATATTGATGAAATTCAAGCTTCTCTTAAAAACTATACTCCTTTAAATGGTGATTTAAAAAGTTATCTCAGCACAGCGCTTAGCGCGCTGGATTCTAGACCTTGGAAAAGTAACTATCCTGTTGCCCTTGTTCATAACAAAAGTCGTATTGAAAATAGTGAAGAAGTAGATGTCCTTGAAAAAGGGAATCTTTTTGATACTCAAGGAGACACTCCTGTATCTTGGAATAAAGATCAACTGGACTTTTTAGCAAAAAACAGTACAAAAACAATTCAAAATGCCTCTTATGTGGCACTAAAAGAAGAGGATTCCGAGCACGTACTGTTTCTAAACAAGCGCGCTAAAGACTATTGGAAAAAGATTGCTTCAAATGAAAATATCGCCACTATCTTAGAACTCACCTCTTACAATCCACAAGATGAAATTTGTAAAATTGAGTTTAACTTTCGTGAGATTATTCGTAAACGTAAAGAGGTGCCCAGTTTAAAAGATGTAGGATTTATCTGGATGTGCGAGGTCGATGAAAGTCGTGATCTCAAAAAACTATTAAAACACTATTTTCTTGATGACTTTAGAAAGATTACTCAGCATAATCGTATGTATTACATCGGGTGGAATGCCAAACTTAGAGACCTTAGTATGCGTCACTTTGTCTGTCCTCCACAGGGCTAATACAGCCCTCATTTTCACAGCATTAATAAATTTGATATAAAATACATTATTAATTTCTTACTATCAAGGATATACATGCGATCACTTTTCCTTTTTTCACTTCTCATCTCTGGCGCGCTGGCTTCAACGCTTGGAAATGTACAACATAACTCTTTAGTAATTTATAATGACTCACTTGGTCTTATCGAAGAACAACGTTCACTCTCGCTAGATAAAGGGAAGAGTCAGATTATTTATGATGATGTTGCCTCTTCTATCATCAACAACTCTGTGAATTTACAACTGCCTTCTAAAACAAAAATCTCTACGCAACAGTACCGTTTTGATAAGATAGACAGTGTCAAGTTGGCACAGGCCCACATTGGAAAAGAGGTCGAGTTTTATATCAAAACAGGCAGTGATTTGATGTATAAACGCGGTGTTTTACTGAGTTCAAACCATAAAGCCTTAGTACGTTCACAAGGCAAAATTTACACCATTGCCTCAGATCAACTTATCTTTTCAAATATCCCAAAAAGTTTGATTTTAAAACCCTCACTCATTTGGAATGTGGATACACAAAGCGCCATAAAAAAAGACATCTCTCTCTCCTACCTAGTTACGGGCATCTCTTGGCAAAGCAATTACGTACTCAACCTTCATAAAGACACCCTTGATCTTAATGCATGGTTAGAGATAGACAACCGCAGTGGGAAGGCATATAAAAACACGAAATTAACACTTCTAGCTGGAGATATCAACCGAGAAAAACCTCAGCACAAAGAGGGTCGTCGAGCTATGGCAATGGCAGACAGTCCACGTGAGATAAAAGCCAGCGCGCATGAAGGATACCAACTTTATAAGGTTCCTTTTAAAGTGAACCTCAAAGAGAGTGAAAAAACACAGGTACAGTTCATCCAAAAAAAGAATATAAAAGTTAAAAGATCTTACGAAATTAAAACCACCAATCCTCTCTATCTAAGAGATGAAAAAAAGTACAAACTTGATCAGTTTATTACGCTTGAAAAACTGGATATTCCTCTTCCTAAAGGTGTGGTACGTATCTATTCTAAATCAGAAGGAACACAATTACTTTTAGGAGAGAATAGCCTTGGACACACGCCTAAAAATGAGGCAATAAAACTGCGTTTGGGTAAAAACTTTGACCTGAGTGTTGGTGAAAAACTTGTTCAAACCAGAACAGACAAGTATCATAATGACAACACCGTACAGTACACACTCAACAATCACAGTGACACCACAAAAACCATAGAACTGCAGGTACCCTTTACACAAAACGCCAAACAACTCACCCAAGTTCTTACCGATGAAGTGTATAAAAAAAGCAGTGCCAACAGTATTATTTTTAAAATCACACTCAAAAAAGGCGAAGAGAAAAAATTCCTAGCGCGCTACAAAGGAAACCGCCAATAGATGGAGATATTACTCAGTGAGTTTTACAATGCTGATTTGCATACGCGTAACTATATTGAGCGTAAGCTCTATATCGAGGCCCCACGTACACATATTCACGGAATCACTCAGGTAGGAAAAACCTATCTTTTAAAACGCCATCTTCTAGGCTTAAAAAAATCAGAATACCTATATATAAACCTACATGATATGCGTATCGACATTGCGGAACTGGAAAAAAATCTTCCCACTTTTTGTACGCAAAACAAGATAAAGTATCTCGCACTTGATAACTATCAAGAGGACTTTAAACTTCCCAACCTCGCCTCCATCATCACCACTTCTGAGTGCGTCAGCAAAGATCAGAGTTTTAAAAACTATGCACTTTATGCCTTAGATTATGAAGAGTTTTTAGCCTATGAACATAAATATGACTCAAGTGCAATCAACCACTTTTTACTTTTAGGTGGTCTGCCTAAGATGCACTTTTTAGAGAGTGAAAACAGACTGCTTTATATCCAACGCGCTTTGAGTGTTTCTCTTAGTGATATTGAGCTTAGTATCTTGCAACTGCTGGCAAAACTGGGTTCTCAAAAAGTCTCTGCTTTTACTCTATATGAGCGTCTCAAAGTGGAGCGTAAGATTTCAAAAGACAAGCTTTATAGCTCGCTTCAATCCCTGCTGGATAAACAATATATCTACGAACTGCAAAAGTACCAACACCAACGCGCTACAAAAAAGATTTTTCTTTGTGACATCGCTGTTCGTAGCGCGCTGAGTTCAGCCAAACATTTTGGACGTATCTTTGAGAACCTCATCTACCTTGAGATGAGAAAACGCTCTTTTGAGGTCTATTATGAAGAGGGGATTGATTTTTATGTCCCTTTTCAACAGCGTGTGGTCCTAGCCCTCCCCTTTTTCGAACATGCTAATCTCTTTAAAAAAATGGAAAAAATCGAAGCTTTTTTAATCACCCATGATGTAAAAACAGTCGAGATTGTAACCATGGGAAATGAAGGGGAACTCAATCACCCTTACTTTCATGTTGAAATGATTGCCTTTTCACAGTGGGCTATTACTCAGGGTGAATAACTGTTATATCACATAGTTATATAACAAAAAATTATGTCACTCACTTACTCAAAATCAAAGATTTAACTCTTTTAGACTACTGTTTTTCTACTAATATATCACATTTTTGTCACACTATAAGTATCAATAATCAGAGGAACGCCTATGTTAAAACTTCTCCCATTAATATTTTTATTACTTTTTTCAGGCTGTGAGACCGCAGACTATATTTTTGGTAAAAAAGATGAGGCACAAAGTCCAACACTTCCAGAAAACAATGCAGAGACCAATGCAAGCACTATCCCAAATCAACCTTTAGATGCAAATCCTAGTATTATTATCACGCCTTCTGCAGTTATTAAAGTCAACACCTTGCGCGCTGAGGCACCCTATACTTTTAGATTGGATGCAGAGGATTCTATTGTTGATCCTTCATTAAGTATTCTCTCTTATACATGGAGTTCATCGGACCAAAAAAGCATTGCCTCTATTGTCAATCCCTCCATACGTTATGAAAAAGCAGGAAGCTATCTTCTTACATTAAGAGTCGAAGATTCTCAACATCAGGTCTCTGTCATTACACAAAGTCTTGTACTCAGCGAACCAGATGCAGTTGTGGTTGAACCTGTTTCACCTATCGCAAGACTTTCGCTCAACGCAGTGGAAGGATACGCACCATTTACACTACTTTTGAATGCTTCAGACTCTATGAAAGATCCCGAAGCAACACTGACACACTATGAATGGAGTATCACTGGAGTCAATGAAGTAAAAGAGGGAATGCAGAGTTCATTTATCTTAGACAATGTTGGCACCTATGTTGTCTCATTAAAGGTTACAGACTCTAATGCTAAAAGTGATATAAAAACACTCAATATTAAAGTACTACCAAAGATAGAAACGCCGACGGAACCTGATAACAACACAACGGATATAGAAAATAATCAAACAAATCCTTTCCCGCCAGTTTATGATCCACTTACAATCTCCTTGACAAGCAGTACACTAGAAGGTGAAGCACCTTTAGAGATTAGTTTTGATGTTGATGTACTTGGTGGAGATGGTAACTACAGCTATGTTTGGACATCAGGTGATGGGGTTGTTGATTACACAACAAAAGATAAACTATTAACCTATAGCTATGCCAATGCAGGTAGCTTTCTACTAAGCTTGGAAATTCATGATGAACATAACAACTCGAAAACTGTGACACGCACTGTTGAAGTAAGCGAAAAATCGCTTGATAATCCAACCTCACTTAGTGCATTTACGCAAATTAAAGATATTCCAACACTTAATGAAACCTACTATAGTGAAGCAACTACCAATAATCACACCATTTTAAGTTATGAGAAACCAACACTAAATATCGCACAAGGTCAAGCCATCACTATGCGTGTTCTACTTCCTACAGGAACCACCATTGCTGCAATGTATGGACAAGGGCATACAAGCTTCTTTTATGGCGCTAAGATGGGTGTGTTTGATGAAGATCCTGGTTTATTTTGTGGGTCAAACACCGTCTGTTCTTTAGAAAAACTCGCCCTCGTTGGAGATGGTTTTAATCCTACCCTTTATCAAGGTTCAGCACTGAGAGATCCTGTGTACAAGTATGTCGTCTTCTATAACGAAAGCGCCACAACAGATAACTTTACATCAATCAGTACACAAATTATTATTGGAGACAATGCGGCTTACAATACTTGGCGTTCTGAACTAGGATTTAGCAGTGTTTCATCAAAAATTATCAATTATAAAAGTAATAGTGCCAAAGACTATCCTCAAGATGATCCCTTAGATGCCAGCAGTGGTTCTATTTTCGATCCAATTACAAGACTCTACAGTGATTATGCCAAAAAATACTACTTTCACTATGCAAGACCTATTACAGATTGGAATTTGGCTCAAGGAGAGGGTGCCTATGTTAAATTTTTTATTCCACCTGGCGTCTCAGAAGTAGGTATCAGTTTTAATGATGCCTCTTTGGCAAGTCAATCCATAGAACTCGCTGATTTTGGTGAATATGACGTTCACTATCAAGTCCCTAGTGCATTTGATTATAATGCACATACTTGGTATACCAAGGGCGCAAATTCACGTGTCTATTCTCACGAAAGAGACGCAGATAAATTAGGAAGCAGTTCAAGTTTGATATTGTCCTTTTACGATAAAGACAACTTGTATGCCAATGTAAACTTGGGACAATTTGATGTAAATTACTATATCAAAGCAGAAGACTTAGCACTTTATGAAGCGTGGGCTGCTTCTCATAATCAAACAGGTCTAAAAACAAGCTACCCTGACGATGGTTCAAATAAAACTTTTATAGGAGGCTCCCTGTTACCAACACTTGCCAATCAATCAAGCGTTTTTACCAATGAAACACCTACTAATAGTAACTATATCTATCACTTTGCTTCAAGCGCACCAGCCAAACTTCCTTGGGAACTCAGCCTTGGACAAAGTGGCTATATTCGCCTCTATATGCCTCCAGGAATCACTCAAGTTAATATGGGTCTAAATTCTGAATCTTTAGCTGCTAGCCAATCTATCTACTTTAAAAATATGGGTGAAGCAAGCTGTGACGCCGCTATTCCTAATGCACCTGATTATGAAAATTCACCACAGGGTTGGGAAGTTTTTACAGGTTCTAAATCTTATACGTATAACCGAGATCTTAATAATACTGCAGTAGAAAGTTGTGTACTCTATGCTTTTTATGATTATGACAATTTACACAGCAGTGTATTTTTACAAGACGTCTCTTTTAGCTACCTCGCTGGTGAGCGCGCACTATATGATGATTGGGTAGCACCAAAACTCTACTTTGATCCAGTCAATGGAGACAATAGCAGTGATGGTTCACTCTCCTCACCAAAGGCATCACTCTCTAGCGCGCTGGCATCAGGACAAACTTTTGAAGATTACACCAAGGTAATCTTGCGCACTGGTAATCATGGAGCGGTGAGCTTAAACACACTAAATCCAGCCCACTCTATCCACTTTCAAGCCTATGAAGATGAAGAGCCTATCTTTTCACAACTCAATATCAAGAACTCTTCGCATCTATATTTTCAAGCTATTACCATTGATGGTTCACTCTCACATTTAGGACGTGATAATTTTATGGTAAATTCTGATGAGACTTCACACTTTCTAAGCTTTGATAAAATGCTTATCAAGTCGGCAGATGACTCATCTATATGGCTCAAAGCCGACTGGTACGCCAACTCCATTGGCGGTATGCGTCTACAGGGCGAAGATATTAATGTGAGCAATTCACTTATTACCAATGTCTATCATGCGGTGATGCTTGATGGGAATAGAGCCTATTATGCACACAATACTATCGATAACTTTGCAGGAGACGCCATTCGTGGACTGGGTGATGATTCTACTTATGAGTATAACACGGTAAGAGACTGCTATATTGATGATTATGATATTCAACATGATGATGCTTTTCAAGCATTTAGAACCGTAGCGGACAACAACTATAAAATTAAAAATGTCACACTAAGAGGCAATAAAATTTTACTATTTGAAGACCCTATTACGCAGTTTGTAATTGATAACAACCTCATCGGTACTTTAATGCAAGGGATGATAAATACAGATGGACACGCTGATTCATGGATTGTAGAAAATAATCTGGTTGTTAGTAATAGAGATCATGGCATCTCATTATATGGAGCCACTTCATGTCGAGTTCAAAACAATACAGTTGTCAAACATCCCTATTTTACAGACACTGTGATGCCTCGCATCTATCTTGATGATATGAAAAAAGTGGGACAAGAGCACAGCAATACCAGCAATACTATCCGTAATAATATCTCAACAGTCATGACAACATGGACGTTTGATGCAAGTTCTATTATAGAGAACAATCATGACATCAATGAAAAAGACCGCAGTAATCTAATCAATCTTTTTGCTGATTATGATCATCATAACTTTCATCTTAAAAGCAGTTCCAGCGCGCTAGATGTTGGTGTGAATACCGAAGTAACTGATAAAGATGCGGACGGATTAGAGAGGGTATATAACGGCACCGTTGACTTAGGTGCCTTTGAGTATAGAGGGGAATAAAAGAAGAACAATGAAGCGCTAGAAAAATCTAGTTCTTCATCTCTATAGGTTCTGCAACACTGGGTTGAGCAAGAGGGAGTACACTTGCTGTTTGTAACTCTTTCATCAACTGTAAACGATTTTCAATCTGAAAGTAACGAATCACATCCACAGAAGGCATCACTTTTTTAAATTTTGCCATATAATCTTTTTTCAGCACACGTTCTGCATCTTCAACTGTTGCCCATTGTGTGATAATTTTGTTGGCATTTTCATCTGTCATATTATTAAAGTTAAGTGCGTAGTTATTGATTAACTCTAACTCTGTCATACGGTGTTTCATCAGTTTTTGCTGATACTCATCATAAAGAGTTCCAAACTGATCTTTAGTCTCACCAGAAAGCCCCATGTTGGCTAAAACAATTACTTTTTTCTCAACAGCTTTGTTCACCATCATTAGAGATACTTCGTTATTTGGTAGAGCAAATAAGCTCACAGCAGTTAGTACAGTTCCGGCAATAATTTTCTTTAACATTTTGAAATCCTTGTTTTGTGTTTTGTATTTTTGTTTGTTAGGAGAATTATAGGAGGAGTAAGTGTGAAGAAAGTGTGGACGAGAAAAGTTTTTACGCTTTTCTCTCGCCAAAGAGTTTTGGCTTAAATGAAGTGAGCAGTATCTCTAGTAAAAGAGGCAGTGCATTGGACATTCCTATCAAGCCTTCTGTGTGTGCGCTTGCTAAAAACTCTGGAGTAAAAGCACCAGCATCCACAGATTCTTGCGCTAAAACCACCAATTCTGGCATCATCGGAACTAAAAAGAAAAAAGCATTGATGGTTAAAAAAGTTATCAATACAAATTTAACTTTCATATAGTTTGGTTTTACATCATAACTATAATAGAGGTACAAATCAGAAAATATTTTCAATCCCAGACCCGGCAAAATCAATATATATGCGCTTATCTCTTTATAGATTGCCACTGTGTAAGCAGTTTGTGGATCTAAATGTCCAAGGTTAGCCCCGATGATGATATGAGAGAGAATACCACCAACATACATGATACTTCCAATATCTTGTAAAAAATTAAAAAAACTTTTCATCTTCATTCCTTATTTTTTAAAATAGAGTCTCGCACCAATAATTAAATCTTCATGCGCACTCAAGATTAGATTATTTGGTGTTTCTACATTAAAGTCACTAAATTTGATACTGATATTTCCATCAATAGAGAGTGTGTCTGCCGTTTTATTCATTTGAACAGGAAAGGTAAGTACTTTAGTCACACCGTTCACTGTCATCTTACCACTGGCTTGATTATTAAAAATAGTATAATCATAAGTAATCACTGGATATTCTTTGGCATGTAAATGGTCTTCTACACTAGACTCACGTTTACTGCTATCACTATCAAATTTAAAAACATCTATATTTAATGTTCCATGAAGTGCTTCGCCATCTTCTTTTAACGTTCCCTCAAGACCCTTATTGGTTGCTAATATTATATGGGTACTCCAAAATTGCTCTTTCTTCGCCTCATAATATGCTTCTGACTTTGTATTGTCTAAAGTGTAATCACTCGCCATCATTACTATTGTGCTTGCTAAAAGCAGTGCTATTTTTTTCATCATTTGAAATCCTTTTTTTACTTGTCTTATGCAAGTATATATTTTTGAAACTTAAATACTTGTTAAGAACAAGTAAATTTACTTTTTGATATAGTACGGTTATGAAAATAGAAAATTTTAATTTAAACAACTCACTTGGTTATCTTATTAACTTTTTGAGTCTAACTATGAAACGTAGTCTTGATGAACGTCTCAAAGATATCAATGTGACGGTACATCAATTTGGTATCTTACTACTTATCTCCAAACGTACCAACCTGACACAAAAAGAGATAGCGGCACAAACTCATGGAGATGAGCCCTCCACTGCACGCTTAATGAATAGACTTCAAGAAAAAGATTTTATTAAAAGAGTCAGTGATAAAAAAGATAAAAGAAAAAAATTGGTCTCATTAACATCTAAGGGTGAAGCACTTTTAGAAACACTATTACCTCATGCAATGAACATCAATACAGAGTTTACATCTGTATTGGAAGAAGAAGAGAGAGAGACACTACTTAGACTACTTAGTAAAGTGAGTGCACCTCTAAGGCATTAACTATTTAAAATCTTTGCGCAGCGTTGATAACCATACTCGATCACCTCATCTGCCAAATCAAATTCCAAGGTTCCACAAAGATTACGCGGAATCTCTATCTCGATATCCGGTGGATAGGTTGCGAGTTTCATCCGCGCTATGGCGCCTTGCATTGCGTCAAATGATTGATCTGCAACGTCATAAACACTAATACGTGAACTTATCATTTCAGGTAGAGACAACTCTTTAAAATAGTTTGAGATTTTAGAAGTGACCGTAAATTCTTCTTCTTTCACAATTACCGCATCATCATCTGGCGCACCACCTAAGTTAACCGCAATTTTAAGATCCGTATCATCATGAAATGTCGGTGCAATGGGGACAGGATTTAAAACACCTCCATCAATTAACATCGTTCCATTGTAGTTATGTGGTCTAAACTTTGTAAAAAATCTGCAAACTCTTCTAGCTTACCTGCAGCGTAAAAACCACCCACCATAGCACCCATAGAACAACCAGAAATTGACTTGATCTCATAATCATGTTCTTCCAACCAACGTATCACACCAATATGTGCCATACCACGCGCACCACCACTTCCAAGAATTAAAGAGACTCTTTTTGACATACTAAAAACCACCCCATGCGCTACCAAATTGGATGTAAAGTGCTTTATCTTGCGCGCTTGACGCCACATCCACACCCATACGTAGACCAAATTTCTCAGCAACAAGATATCTAAAGCCAACACCCTTAGAGTAATGTGTCTGTGCCTCATTAAATGAGGTCTCTTCAAGACCTAACTGATCTTTACCAAAGGCCTTCGCAGTCCCACCAAAAAGTAGTGCGCTCCAACGATCTATAAACTCCCAACGAAGTTGTAACTCTGCACTTGCAATATTTTGTCCTTGATAACGCATAACGGGCATACCACGTTGAGAAATATACGGATAAGCATAAAAAGGAGCATCTTCGCCAACCAAGCTCTCTGCTGAGAGTTTCATATCCAATGTAAAAGTCTCTGTAACAGGTAAATAATAAAGTCCATAAGCGCTATAACGCTCATAGTTATTGTCCCCACCAACTTCTTCTCTAAAAAGATGTGCTTTGGCATTAAAATAGTAACCATCATTTGGAGAGAGGGTATTATCACGCGCATCATACTCCGCTACCAATTCTAAAGCCGCAGACGTAAACTTTGATTCAAAACTTCTATCCAATACATCAATCTCTATACTACTTTGTAAAGCACTATAGAGATATCCACCTCCTAGAAAAAGGTTGGTATCGCCAAGTCGGCCTTTAACACTTTGATAAAAAACTGGTCCTTTGATATTGGTCAAAAATGCTCTATTATTTTTATAAAAATTAATATTAATATTTGGATAACCCACAAAGCTAATGGTTCTAAGTCTGTCTTCTAACCAGTACCCAATATGAAAGCCTCCATAAAAGGTCGTACCATTTTCAGTCCCCATAACAATAATTCCACTCATACTCGCAGGGATACGTCGTCCATCTGAACTCATTTTACCAACAAACTTATCATGTAAGTAGATCAGACCTACCCCGGCCCCATACCCAATAGCAGGCTCAGTAATCAACGTCGGCATAGGTAAAAACCCATAGGCTTCTGAAAGATATCCACTGACATCAAAATCACCCTCAGCCGTAAAAAACTGAGACGCTTTTTTTGTGCTGTTAGATTCTAAACTGATCTCTTGAGCAAAAAGTGAAGTGGCTAAAAATAATAAAAGTAAAAATACAGGCATGTATATCCTTGAGTAAAAAGTTATCAAATCATATCCTATAATCATTTAGCTATAATTTTCAAAATTAATATTTTGGAGTTTTTGATGCGATTATGTGGAATAGATGAAGCAGGACGTGGACCAATTGCAGGCTCTCTGGTCGTTGCAGGAGTTATCCTCACCAGTGAAGTTTTAGGTCTCAATGACTCTAAAAAACTGAGTGAAAAAAAGCGTGAACTGCTCTTTCCAAAAATCATTAAAAATTCTGAGTATCACATTGTGAGTTTCAGCGCGCTGGACGTAGATGAGAAAGGTATCTCAGCGTGTTTACGTAGCGCGCTAGAAGAGATTATCAAAACACTTAATACTGATAATTTTTTATTTGATGGAAACTCCACTTTTGGCGTAGAAGGACTTAAAACCCAAATCAAAGCCGATGTTGATGTACCTGAAGTGAGTGCTGCATCTATTTTAGCCAAAGTCACCAGAGACAGAGAAATTGTTCAAGAAGCGCTTAAGTACCCAGAGTATGGATTTGAGAAACATAAAGGTTATGGGACTGCGTCACATGTTGAGGCAATAAAAAAACATGGTTACTGTACGATACATCGACGTAGCTTTAAGCTCAAGGCACTCCAAGAGACACTATTTTAACCCCTATCTTATTTAGCCTGACCTATAATTAATTAAAATAGTTTTAAATATCACAAAAGGCTGACCCATGAGTAGTATTGCAAAAATTAGAATCCAGTTTTTCCTCGCATTTTTCACGCCCCCACTGACTTGGATGATAGTCCTCCATTTCACTCATGTGCTCACCTTGGATGAGCTCATTACTGTCGCATTTTCACCTGCCATGATTGGCTATATTATCGTAGTTACTTCACTTTTATACATGAGTTTAAACAGTAAGCTTTCTAGTATTCAAAAGTATCTTAGTGATCCACGTGAAGCGTATTTAGATGAAGCAGATAAAAGTATCTCTTTTCTTCCATCACTTATGTTTGCTGGAGCTATTGTTTATCCTATTGCCGGTTCTATTGTAGTTCTAGTCCCTCAAGAATTTGGAGATTCAAAAACTATTCTATTTGCCTCACTCTATAGTGTCACCCTCGGTATCTTTCTCGCCGTACCACTCTCTTTACGTTTTACCCACCTTTTAGAGTCATGGGGGCATGAAATCCCTCTACGTTCAAATTACAATATTATGAATCTACGTGGAAAGATGATTATTGGTATTTTAGGGATGGTATCAGGTCTGATACTCTTCTTTTCACTCTTAAATATCACCCTCAATCAATCTGACTATCATTTTAGCGAGAATGAAATTATTATAAAAAATCTAATTGCTGGGCTCATTGCTTTGATTATTGCAGGTAAAAGTATCTTACTTCTGGTCAAAGATGTTGTCAACCCTATCAATATTATTATTGATCTTTTCACCCACGACAGGGACAATTTAAAAAAATCTATTGCGCTAAATTCTCGTGATGAGCTGGGTCAAGTGACCATTGAGATATCCAATTTTTTTAAAGATATTTCAATTACACTGCAAGATGCAAAGGATGCTTCAAATAACACCTATGAATTAACACAAAAGTTAGATGAGATTAGTGTACTGCTGCGTGAAAATGCTCAAAAAGAGAAAGCTTCTTTAGACATCTCTTTACGCAAAGGTGATGAGATGGGAGAGGTGATTCATGCCAGTATTGAAAATTCTAAAGTCAATAAAAAGCATATAGAAAGTGTCTCTACCGCTCTAAATCAAGTCAGTAGTGGCAGTACTACGATTATCGATTTAAATGATCAAAATGTAC
Organism: Sulfurimonadaceae bacterium; assembly: GCA_016744905.1. Classification (GTDB taxonomy): domain Bacteria; phylum Campylobacterota; class Campylobacteria; order Campylobacterales; family Sulfurimonadaceae; genus BB10. The sequence goes on from JADGDM010000037.1 coordinate 13,492, forward strand.
AGAAACAAGAAGAGTTCTCAGAAAAACTCAGCGCGCTGACCCAAGATACAGAACAGGTAAAATCAGTCCTTACTGTCATCTCAGATATTGCTGACCAAACCAATCTCTTAGCCTTAAACGCAGCCATCGAAGCAGCGCGTGCTGGTGAGCATGGACGAGGATTTGCAGTCGTTGCCGATGAAGTAAGAAAACTGGCAGAACGTACGCAAAAAAGTCTCCAAGAGATTCATGCAAGTATCGGAGTCATTGTTCAAAATGTCCTTGACGTCAGTGAACAGATGCATGACAATCTTAATCTCATCCGTACCATCTCTGAACAAACACACACTATGGGTGATGAGATAAATAACATGCACGGTGAGATCAGTGATATGAGCAGCACAATGGAAGGCACACTTAATAACATCAATACGCTGGCTATTGATACCAAAGAGATTATCACGCAGGTCAGAGATATATCAGGGCTCTCTAATGAGAGTTTTGAGAATATTACCCAAATTGCAGAAAACTCTAAAAACCTCTCTAGCTCAGCCCTCTCTCTAGACAAACGTCTAAATAGGTTTACAACTTAGTGAAACCTCAACTGATAGTTTATATCCACGGCTTCTCTAGCAGTGGACATGGTACAAAAGCACTACTTTTTAAAGAGAGATTTAAAAACAGTACATTTCTACACCCCTCACTTAGCTACATACCCAACCTAGCGATCTCAACCTTAGAAAATATTATTGAGAGTTTTAATAATCAGTATGAAATACTATTGATGGGTTCTTCACTCGGTGGATATTACAGTATTTATCTTTCACAAAAATATCAACTTAGAGCCGTTTTAATCAACCCAGCCGTTGCTTCACATGCCACTTTAAAAAAATATGCTGGGCTAAATCCCAGCTTTTTTGATGGATCAAAATTTGAGATGCAGGCCTCTCATTTAGAATTTTTACAAACACTTGAAGTCCAAGAGGTCAAGAATCAAAACAATATATTACTGCTTTTACAAAAAGGTGATGAAGTTTTAGATTATAAAAATGCACTTAATAAATTTCCTCACGCCCAACTTGTGCTTGAAGACGGTGGCGATCATGGTTTTTGTGATATCGAAAAACATTTTGAAACCATAGAACGATTTATACACTTTTCAAAGTAAAACTTCTACCTAAGCCCGATAAAGCTAAAAACAGCTATAATTGCGCAAAATTTTACACGCTCACGTAGGGGTGTGTCAAGGAAAAAAATGGACGCAATAGCCATCAAACATAACGATGAAATCATCGATTTACAAACTGCTGCCGCTCTAGGAATAGAGGGTGAACCAATCGAGTTAGACAACTCAGATGACGCGCTAGAGGTATTACGCCACTCTACCGCACACCTTATGGCTCAAGCAGTCACCTCACTTTATACCAATGCCAAATTTTTTGTTGGCCCAGTTGTTAAAGAAGGCTTTTACTATGACTTTAAAGTAGACGAAGAGATTGGTGAAGCGGATCTTAAAAAAATCGAAAAACAGATGATCAATCTTGCTAAAAAGAAATTTGAGATTGAACGTTATGAAATCACCATGGAAGAAGCCAAACTTAAATTTGGAAATGATGAGTTAAAACTTGATGTTTTAAAACGTATTCCAGATTCAAAAGTTTCTATCTATAAACAAGGTGATTTTGAAGATTTATGTCGTGGTCCACACTTACCAAATGTTCGTAATATCCGTTTCTTTAAACTTTTAAAAATCGCTGGTGCTTATCGTGGTGGTGATTCTAAAAATGAGATGTTAACACGTATCTATGGTATCGCATTTGCAGATAAAGAGACACTTAAAAACCACATGACAATGCTATTAGAAGCAGAAAAACGTGATCACCGTAAAATCGGTGCGGAGATGAAACTTTTCACTTTCCGTGAAGAAGTAGGCGCAGGTTTTCCTATCTGGCTTCCAGCGGGTGCGCGTCTTCGTGCACGTTTAGAGAGTCTTCTTTTCAAAGCACACCGTAAACGTGGATATGAGCCAGTTCGTGGTCCAGAGATGTTACGCGCTGATTTGTGGAAAACTTCAGGTCACTACCAAAACTATGGCGAAAACATGTACTTTACAGATATTGACGATGTAGAGTTTGGTGTAAAACCAATGAACTGTGTGGGTCATATCAAAGCCTACGAGCATGATCTTCACTCTTACCGTGATCTTCCAATTAAATACTTTGAGTATGGTGTGGTTCATCGTCACGAAATGACGGGCGCGCTACACGGACTATTTCGTGTTCGTGAGTTTACACAAGATGATGCACATATCTTCTGTACGCTTGATCAAATCGAAGAGCAGATCACTGAGGTGCTTGATTTTGTTGATAAAATCATGAGTACTTTTGGATTTGATTATAAGATGATGATCTCCACTAAACCTGAAAAAGCCGTCGGTTCTGACGAGATTTGGGAAAGTACAATCCAGTCTCTTAAAAATGCGATGGACAACAACAAACTTCCTTATGAAATTGATGAAGGTGGTGGGGCGTTTTATGGTCCAAAAATCGATATCAAGATCACTGATGCCATTGGTCGTGAATGGCAATGTGGTACAGTTCAGTTAGATTCTAATCTTCCAGCGCGCTTTGAACTTGAATATAATGGTGAAAATAACGATAAAATTCAACCAGTTATGATTCATAGAGCAATTTTAGGTTCTTTTGAGAGATTTATTGGTATATTAACGGAACATTATGCGGGAGAGTTCCCAATGTTCGTGGCACCTACACAGGTTGCTATCGTTCCAATTGCTGAAACTCACAATGCATATGCTAAAGAGTTAAGTGATAAACTAATTGATTTAGGCGCTGATTCAGAGATTTTCAGTAAAAATGAAAGTCTTAACAAACGTATCAGAACAGCTGAAAAAGGGCGTGTTCCTATGATCATTGTTATCGGCGATGAAGAAGTAGAGAACAAAACTATTGCAATTCGTGACAGACGTACACGTGAGCAATCAAATATGAGTGAAAGTGACTTTTTATCACTGATTCATAAAAAAATAAACGAGGTAAATTTTTGAATAAAAAAGACCAAACTATAATGAATGATGACATTCGCGTACCTGAAGTACGTTGTAATGTTGATGGTGGAGAATCTTTAGGGATCATTCCAACGGCTGAAGCTAAGGCTAAAGCAGATGAGCTAGGACTAGATATTGTTCTTATTGCACCTACTGCGAAACCACCAGTTGCAAAAATTATGGATTATGGTAAATTCAAATACCAAGAAGAAAAAAAGAAAAAAGAGCAACGTAAAAATCAGATTAAGATTGAAACAAAAGAGATCAAACTCTCTGTTAAAATCGCTGATAATGACATCTCTTATAAAGTAAAACATGCACGTGAATTTCTCGCTGCTGGGAAACATGTAAAATTTCGTGTTTTCTTACGTGGTCGTGAAATGGCACATCCTGAAGCAGGACGTGAAGTACTTTTACGTGTTTGGCCAATGGTTGAAGATATCGGTGTTCTAGAGATGAGACCTAAGTTTGAAGGTCGTTACTACAATATGTTAGTAGTGCCTATGAAAAACGAAAATAGCAAAAACTAATTCTACTTTTTAGCATGTTGTGAGGCGTAAAATTCACGCTTCTCACAACTGTAAAAAATATTATCAATAATTTCCAAATCATCCAATCCCTTAGACTTCTCTCCTAAATACATCAAATACATCGCACCATACTTTTTAGCAATCATATTTACATCATCAACGATCATCATATAGGGTTGTATTAAAATTTCATAGAGTTTAGAAGTGGGTTTGAGATCTTCAAGTACATAAATAAGTGTGCGCGCTGGAACTTTAAAGTACAAGAAGTTTGTAAATAGTGCCTGAACAGCCAATACATGAATGTATACGGCATTTGACTGCTCTTTCGAGCTCAAAGTATTAAAGGTAGTAATCAAATCTTCTTCGGCACTTTTAATGCCATCAAGTATAGTTTGTTTCATATCAATCCTTCGATCTTATCTTAGATGATTAAAATGTAGAGATAATGTAATGAGTTAAATAACTTTCTTAAGTTTTTAGCTATCATGTGAAAAATATAACAAAGAAGAAGTTTATGGATTTAATAAAACATATAGACGCTGCACTTAAAGAGATCGATGATGAAGTACAAAGTACCCTCTTAGATATCAAAATCCCACTCAATGGAAAGGACGATATTATGCGTCCACTTTTACAATTTAAAAAGACATTAGATCAGACAAAAGAAGATTTGGAGTATTTAATCGCCAATCCCCCCGCAAAGGGACAAGCTTGTGGAATTTCTAAATACAGAGAAGATTAATAATTAATCTTCTCTCTTTTCATTCATTTTTTTACTAATGAAATGATCAATTGACAATACTCCAGGACCATGGGTAAGAATAATAAAAAGCATTAAGGAATAATACAAAATATTTTCATATCCATTTTGCAAAAGAACCACTGTTCCCTCAACCATCTCACCATTGACATACGCACCAGTAAACTGAACGGTCTCACTAATAACATTAAAACCATTCCCACCATGAACCGTAATAAAAGCAACCAACATAGTTACCAGTAGAGGAATAGAAATCAGACGTGAAAATAGTCCAAGTGTCAACAATACAACACCCGCCATCTCTGTTCCTGCTGCCATATACGCATTTAACGTAGGAAAGGGAATACCCATAGAGCCAAACCATAAGGCAGTTGAGTCTATATCACTGAGCTTCATAATCGCTGGAGTCAGAAAAGTATACGCTAAGATAAGGCGTAGACCTAAAAGAGAGACTGATTTTAGTTTTTCTGTTAGTGGCATAATAATGGCACACATTTTAGTTAATTGACACTGCATAATTCATCCTTAGAAATAAATATAATGGTTGTATATTCAAATCACGAATAATAAATCAGCGCTAATTTATTACAAATAATTTGTTGAATTTAAAAAGAAAACTAAGTTGTGGGATAATCCCACAAAGTTAGTTTTCTAACCACATTTTTGTGCTTTTTTCTCAGAGCCACATTTTTTCGACTCTTTTTCAGCATCCCCACATTTACCAGCTCCACATTTCATCTCTTTTTTATCAGAACCACATTTTTTTGCTTCTTTAGGTTTTTCAGAACCACATTTACCTGCACCACATTTGCCGTCTGCTAGTAAAGAAGTTGCGCCCATACCTGTAAGTAAAGATGCTGCTAAGAGTAACGAAGCTAATTTAAGATTTTTCATTTGTATTACCTTTTTTTATATTTGAAGTATTGTAGCATTTAATAACGAATATCAATGTAATCATTATCACATTAATAAGAGAAGGTTAGCGCTCGTTAAGTTTTCGCACTTTTATAAGAATTTCTTCTTTTGTAGGTTGCTTTAAATAGATGAGGAAATGGGTCTTTGTAGCATATAAACGAAAGTTTTCAACCACACCCAAATCATCCATCACTATCTCACTGTCACTGAGTATTGGATAAGAGAGTTTAATTGATGATTCTATTCGATATAAACGTTTTTCTTGGATAACATACGCAATGTAAGGCTCTATTCTATTATGTATAGAGTTAGAAGTTTGAAAATAGAGATGATCAAACTCTTTGTCTTGTGTGTCAACATTCATACTGTTATAACGCACCAAACTCAAATCAAGATAAAAGAGATTTAGCATCTTTTGAGAATCGGTTATATTTTGAAGTTTCTGTCCGTAGAATTTATTGGAATGATCAAGTTGTGCAATCGCCTTATACAAAAATACAGAAATCATCGCAAGAATAGATATCGCTATCATCATCTCGATAAGTGTAAATCCTGATCTTTTCACTATGGTAACTTTATACGGGTGAATGAACTGGTCTGATCATTGAGTCTAAAGATAGTGCGTCCAATTTCAATGGAAAGTGCCCCAGAACTCTGTTCAGCATCAATCTCATCACCACCACTCACATCATTTTCATCCACTATTTTTTGTGCTTCTTCTTCAAAATCAGCCCCATCAAGAATCAGTAACTCTTCATAATCAATATAGACTTTTTTATCTTTTAATGTTTGTCGCAACTCATTTTCAACTTTAAAGTCTCCAATAAGATCATCTAAGAAAATTTCCTCTTTCTCCATGCCCAGATCAGTGACTCCAACAAGGAGGCTACCCAACATGGAGATATTTACTTTTTTTTGAGAGATTTCAAAGATACGTGCATTGCTTCCAAAAAGTTGAAGTAAAGTGGCGATAACAACAGAGATGATAACAACAGAGACCATTACCTCTATTAATGTAAAGCCACGGCGCATTTTAAAGCCCTATACGAATCGCTTCGTCTAAAGAGGTCTCACCATCTGCGAGCATAATATGCAGCTGCTTACCTATCGTTTTAAGACCCATAGATTCAAGTGCCATTTTAATGGTGTGTTCATCGGTAGTTGTTTTCAACATCTCTTGAATTTCATCATTCATAATTAAAAGCTCTCCAATAGAGCGACGACCTGAGTAACCCGTGTAGTTACATTTTCTACACCCTTGTGCCTTATAAATCACTGCATTTTTATCAATATTGTAATCTTCAGCAAAGTCTTCAGCAATTTCATCTTCAAGCTTACACTCATCACAAAGTTGACGCACCAGACGTTGTGCCAAGATGCCCAAGATAGATGAAGAGATTAAAAATGGCTCAATACCCATGTCAGAAAGACGTGAGATGGTTGCCGCTGCAGAGTTGGTATGTAGTGTAGAAAAAACCAAGTGACCTGTTAGTGCAGCACGCACTGCAATATTTGCCGTCTCTTCATCACGAATCTCACCAATCATAATAATATCGGGATCTTGTCGAAGAATAGAACGTAGTGCGCTGGCAAAAGTCAGACCCACTTTTTCATTAACTTGAATCTGTGAAATATTATCCGACTTATACTCGACGGGATCTTCAACCGTGATAAGATTTTTATCAGGAGATTCGACCTCTTGTAAAAAGGAGTGCAGTGAGGTTGATTTACCAGACCCAGTAGGCCCAGTAACTAAGATAATTCCATGAGAAGCACGCAGTATCTTTTTAACATTATCAATTAGTTCAGCATCAAAACCAAGTTCATTAATACTTGGAATTTGATCACTTTGCATCAACATACGCATAACAACACGCTCACCATAAAAGGTTGGTAAAACAGAGACACGTACATCAAGAGTTTCACCTGATATTTTAATGGCGGTACGTCCATCTTGAGGAATACGTTGTTCAGAGATATCAAGGTTTGAGATAACTTTAATACGTGAGACAATAAGGTTGATGACTTTTTTATCTAAGTCTGCATTTTTAGTTAGGATCCCATCAATACGGAAGCGCACTGCCCCTTTTTTCTCATGCACTTCAATATGGATATCAGAAGCACGACGTTTGACAGCTTGATAAAAAAGTGCATTTACAAACTTGATAACAGGGGCTGACTCTTCAGAGGCAAGGATATCGGAACTCGTACGTAAAAAATCTGTTAAAGAGAGCTCTTCTTCACTCTCTTCCTCACCTTCTTCTTGCATGTTTTCAATTGTTTTATCCGTACGAATTTCTAAAAATTTATTATATAAACGCTCATAGGAGACTTCATCTAATAGTCTTAGAGGATATTGACTCCCCTCTTTAGAGTAAAAACTACTCGCCTCTGCTAAATGACTCTCGCCAATAACCACAGTGACAACTTCTTCGATATTAGTAATAAGCAGATAATTTTTAACCGCCAAGGTAGTATCAATATCTTCAACTTCTACTGCTTCAAGATCTAAATCATGATAGAGTTTGGCACTATCAATCACTATTTGTCCTCTTCTTTTTTCGGCAATGCATCTTGATTCATCTCTTCAATCTTTTTAAAAGCTTCTTCGTTAAACTCTTTTTGAAACTTTGCCAACTCACCCAATTGTTTTTGAAGTGATGAAAGTTTTTCACTTTTATCAATGACATAAGGAGTTAAGATAACCAACAAATTGTCTTTTTGTTCTTGAATATCCACGTGGCTAAACAGCAGTGGACCAAGAAATGGAATAGCTGATAAAAATGGAACTTCTGCCACATCTTCTTTATCATAGGTCTTCACCAAACCACCCACAATAATACTCTCACCATGACGTAAAATCGCCTCAGTAATAACCGTCTGTTTTGTCGTAATAGGCTGTCCACTATTTTGATCAATACCTACAATATTTTCTAGCTTTACGTCTACATTAAGTGTTACTTTGTCAACCGATGATACTCGTGGCTTGATTTTCAGTTCTAGTCCAATATCTTCACGCTTAAAGCTGTTGCTTTGAACTGCACCCGTACTGACCGCAGAACCTGTCTGAATAGAGACTGTTTTACCCACATAAATAGAAGACTCTTGATTATTCACACAAAGAATTGATGGATTTGAAACTGTTTTAGATACCCCAGTGGACTGCATGAAATCAAGTGCTGCATTCAATGCGAAGGCCTGTGAAGCACCACCTGTGATGGCCGCTAATACACCTGTTCCGGCAGCAGTTGTTAAACCCGAGGCACCAAAGTTTCCTGAAAAAGCGTACAAACCAGAAGCCGTATCAATAGCCCCTACTCCATACTGAAGTCCCATAGTCTCTGCATCATTATTGTTAATCTCTACAATGCGCGCTTGAACATAGACCTGATACTTCTCTTTATCTAGCTCATCAATAATACGGCGTAAGCCCTTAATAATAGTAGGATTACCCACTAAAATAACTGAGTTAATCTCTTCATTGGCTGATATATTTGGTTTGAGTGTTGGGTCAGGGAAAGTCTGTTTAGAGACGATCTCATTAAGTGTCGTCAAAACACCTTTGGCATCTGAGTTTTTCAAAGAGATAATCTGAACAACTTCATTATAATCAACCTCTTTATCCAGTTCGGCGATAAGTGCTTCAACTTTCACAATATGATCAGCACGTCCCACTAAAACCAGACCATTCACATCCGTGTTAATCAAGACTTTAATGATTTGAGAAGCCACCTTCGCATTAAACAGTGATTTCACAATTTCATTCACTTGCGTATGTAGTTTTTTCAGCTCTGCATGTTGAACATGAACAACTTTAATATCTATCTCTTTAGCGTTTTCCAAACCTTTGATAACTTTTTTAATGGTCTGGATATTTTTTGGATAATCCGTTAAAAGAAGGGTATTTGACTCTTTCATTGTCATCAACTTCGCTGTTTTAGAGATAAGATATCTTACCTTCGCCGCAACAATATCTACATTTTCATTCTCCAGTGTAATCGCCTGTGTCACCATCAATGAACCCCAAGCGTACTTCCCAGGAGTCACAACATTTACATTATGCTTTGCCGCCTCTGTTGAACGTACTACTTCATATACAGAACCATTACGTACCAATGTGAAACCTTTAGACTCTAAAACAGAGATCAAAATTCCCATCAATTCATCATCATATATCGGCGCAGAACTCACCAAATCAACCGTACCATTGACCTTATAATTCACCAAGATATTTTTACTTGTAATCTTAGCAATAAGCTTAATAAAGTCGTTAATGGCTAAGTTAGAGAAGTTGACATCAACCTCTTGGCGCGCTGATAATGTACTGACCAGCAGTAGTGATAAAAATAGTGATTTAATTAATTTCATAAATGATTTCCTTCTCTTGATTGTCTCTTAAAACGACGATAGAAATTGCGTCGAGTTTGTCTATATTTTTATAAATTTGAATGGCATCGTTGTAGGTTTTTATAACCTTATTGTTTGCCTTAATAATGACATCATTTTTACGTAATCCAAGACGTTCAAAAACAGTCCCTTTTTTGATGCGTGTCACCTTAAAGCCTTTAAGCTTTCCACCCTCTTTTAACTCTTTGATGCTGATATCTTTCCATATCTGTTTAAAGTTCTTCGCGTAGTGCTCGATATCTTTTCGCTGAACCGGTAGTGGCTCATCACTATCATAGTTCACCGTTTGTTTGGGTTCATTTTTAGGCTTACGCCTTATACTATTGGCTTGAGCTGTTTTTTTCTTTTCCATACTTAAGATATAGTTTTGACCGCCTTTTACAAATACAACAGCCGTTTTATGCACTTGAATGAGTTTGTAACCGCTAAACATTTCACCCACACCAATCACTTCTGATTTTTTAGCATTAGATTTTAGTGCAACGATGGCGAGACTGCCTTTTTTCTTTTTATAAACCCCTTTAAGAATCATATTAGAAATTTTCTCACCTTCGATAATCTCTTCACCATCGCCCAGTGATTCTACCGTTGTGGTATTTTGAACAAGCGCTTGTTTCACCTCTTTTTTAGGCTTATGTAAAATATTTTCTACATTAAAACGATGATATACAGGTGTGACACTCATAGACTTTGCGACAGATACACCCTGTGATGGTAAAAACCACAGTGCCCCAAGTGAAAGCACTTTTAGAAAAATCAAAATAGAGAGCAGTTTAACAATCATATTTAATAAAGATTTTTTAGAAAGTAAGTTCATACACATACCCTCCCTCTTTATTTTTTTTCAACATTTTCATAGTTGAACGAAATTTTGAGCTTAATATCTTTGATGGAGTGACATTCACTTTAAGTGAGCGCGCTGCAAGATTAACACTTCCCCATGCTTCACCAAATTCACCAACGGCTTTCAGCTCAATCACTAAAGGATTATAAAAAGCTTGCTCAGCAGTTACTGATTCTATTTTTAGAGGCACAAAGCTTTTAAGGGTATCGGAGAGTAAAATATTACTGATTTCAAGAGAGTTGAAAAATAGATACATGTTTAAGTCTACTACTTCTACCTTGGCACTATGAATACCTTTAGCATAGATATCTGCCCCAGCAATACTTAGAGTAAAGCCACTGTCATTGACACTTTCACTGTCAATCACAACAGCAAACTTTTCAATCTCTTTTTCAGCCATATAGTAAAGGTTTACCTTTGGTAGAAAAAAGACCAGCGCAAAAAGAAAAAAGAAAAAATAGAAGTTGACTTTTAAAAGTTTTTTCATAAAGCAATCTCCATCTTAAGTGAGACACTTAAGTCATCTAGGCGTCTAATTTTCATGGTATTAATAACAAAGCTATCATTTAAAAGTTTATTAAGAAGATACTGAGAGGTTTTATAATCCATCGCCTCTGCACTCAAACTGACACTGTCACGTTTATATTTTTTAACAATCCCTGAATCCCTCAACGCGCTGGCTCGAAGAATTTTCTCAAGCTTGACCTTGTTCTTTTTTCCGATACTCCAACTCTTTTTCAAACTGACAATATTGAGTGCTAAAGTATTGGTTTTTTCAAAATTTTCTTTCACACTTAACTGTTCGACTTTTGCATCTTCAAGTTTTACAAAAACGAAGATAAGTAAAAATAACATCAGGCCTAAAAGGTAGAGTGGATTAACACGAGTCATTTGATCTCCAATGTTAAAATTTCATTTTTATAAGAAGAGGTGTAATAAACATGTTTTTGCTTCAACATTTTTTCTATTGAAGAGACTCTATTTTCACTTTTCAGTACCAAAGAAACTGTTAAAAGCTTTTTATCAAAATACATCTCTTTAATATATTCACCATCAAAAAGTTTTAAATCAAGCATCACACCCATATTTTTACGCAGTTTGCTTTGCGTTTTATAGGTTTTGTTGAGCTTCTTAAAAATCGCCTCATTTTGAAAATTGGTTGATTTCAGATGATGTTTGGCAAAAATTTCTGTAGCACTCTCTTCTATCACACTATTTTGAGAAGAGATCATAAACCACTCAACTCCAAATATAAACATAAAAACAGCAACAAAAATGCTGATTTTGATAATGGAGTTATTATCCGCAATATGTGAGTAGCGCGCTAAGGCTATGGAGTGTTTTGAAAAAATGTGATTTTCCAAATCAAGGTCAGCTGAATCCTCTAACATACAAGAAGGGAGTTGAACCAATAAGCCATCTTTTACAAATAGTGCTTTTTCTTCAAAACAGATAGCACTTTGCATATCTTCAAGTTCACTTTGTGCAAAATAAAGATTGTTTATTTGAGAAGACTTGATACCTATCGTTTCAAGACGTTCTAATATCTCTTTATCATTGTAGGCATAAAGAACAAAGTCATCCTCTTTTTTATAGGCATGATAGGAAAAATGTCCCTGAGGTAAAAAGTCATCAAAGATAGATGGAAGCAGTTTTTTGACATCACGCAGGTATTTAACAGGGAGTGACTCTTTTTTTACCCAGTAAAATGCTGGTGATAAAATAACGTCATAAGAGAGTTCACTTGGCTCTACAATGGTATCCGTATCAACAAAAATAGGAACACTTTTGCTTTTAAATTTTATATTCAAATCGATACGCCTTCTTATTTTTCAGATCATACTCAAACTTAATGTTTGCGCTTTGGTTTTTGTCGTTGGTCACATCGAGTTCAACTTGAACATAAGGTTCATAAGTCGAAACATTGTAATCACTAAGGACTTTTATACTGCCCTCGTCTAGATAGCTTATATCGCCAAGTTTCTCATAAACTTCACCACTTTCACTAATTTCAAGTGCCAATTCATCTTGAACAAATGGTAAAATCATCTGCCATGAGGCTTGTTCCATATAATTAACATCAATAGTTGAATCATTATTGTCTCCAAAACGGAACAACTCTTCCCACGGTATCAGTGCCACTGAGTTATCATGGCGCGTTAAAACATAATAATCTAAAATTTGTTCCAAATGTCTTGTATTGATAATTTTTTCTCTATAAAGCGCTGGATTTTGATCAAAGATATCCGTATAATAGAGATCTTTACTTCCACCCATTGCGTCCATTAAAAGCTCGGTTAGATAGTTTATATCTTGGACATTATACTGTGAGTTGAGTAAATACTCTTCAAACATCCCTAGAAGCTTCTTATCTTTGGCACTTAAAGTATTGATATTAAATTTTCCGCGATCTGATTCCATTGAGATCATAACACGCAGACCATTTACCTCAGGAAGAGGGATGATAGATGCCATACTCATGTAGAGATCAAAGGTGTTCTCATCCACAATTTCATCTAGCATTTTAGTTCCTTTTAGAATACTCAAAGTATCTTCTAAAAGTGCTGAACTTTGAACCAAGAACTGACCGTCATTGACCCGTGTTAAAACTTTTCTAACCTGAGAGAGACTGACCGTCAAAGCAGCCGTAATAGCGATAACAAAAAAGAGTGTTAACATCAACGCCATCGCAGGGCGTTTTTTTAAACTCTTTTTTGCAGACACTAACTGATACTCATTGAAAAAATTGGTAATAACATGGCTGCGACGATAAAACCGATGGAGAGACCTACAAAAATCATCAATATTGGTTCCAACAATGTAAGCATAAAACCTATTTTGTCTTTATT
>JADGDM010000105.1:0-3538 GCA_016744905.1 Sulfurimonadaceae bacterium
ACCCCTGTCTTTATGCCTGTTGGGACTATTGGGAGTGTTAAGGCTCTGGATATGGACGATATGATGGATATTTTAAAGACTGAGATTATCTTAGCCAATACCTATCACACCTACCTTCGCCCCGGTGATGAGACCATCAAAAACTTTGGGGGGCTGCATAAGTTCACTACCTATAAAAAGAGTTTTTTAACCGACTCTGGTGGATTTCAAGCCTTCTCTTTGAGTGACATATCCAAACCAAAAGAAGACGGTATCGAATTTCGTTCACATATTGATGGTTCAAAACACTTTTTTACGCCTAAAAAAGTCATCGACATCCAGACCAACTTAGGCTCTGATATTATGATGATTTTAGATGACTTGGTTGCGCTTCCTGCCACACAAGAGCGTATCAAAACCTCTATCGAGCGTACAACGCGCTGGGCACAAGAGTCTATTGAGTACTTTAGAGACAACCAGACAAAAGGGATCAATGTTGATCAAAACATCTTTGCCATCATCCAAGGTGGAACGGATAAAGCCTTTAGAACAAAGTCAGCAACAGAACTCTGCGCGCTCGACTATGATGGTTTTGCCATCGGTGGACTAAGTGTGGGTGAAGCCAATCAAGATATGTACGATACGGTTGAGCATACTATCCAATACATGCCTGAAGATAAACCACGTTACTTAATGGGTGTGGGAACACCTGAGGACTTGGTTGAAAACATCGAGCGCGGTGTTGATATGTTTGACTGTGTTATGCCAACAAGAAACGCCCGTAATGGAACACTTTTCACTACCTTTGGAAAGATGAATATCAGAGGGGCCAAGTTTAAACAAGACCAAGGACCGATTGATGAGGCTTGTGAATGTTACACCTGTCAGCGTTATTCACGTGGATACTTAAACCACCTCTTTAGAGCACGTGAGATCAGCTACTTTAGACTGGCAACCTTGCACAATCTTCACTACTACCTAGACCTTATGAAAAAAGCTCGTGAAGCAATTTTAGCGGATAAATTCCAAGAGTTTAAAACAGACTTTTATGCAAAAAGAGCTAAAAAGGAGGCACCAAAAGATGAAAAATAAACTCGACTTAGGCGTCAACATAGACCACATCGCTGTTTTACGTGAAGCGCGCCGTATTAATGATCCTGATCCTGTTTTGGCATTGGGCATCTGCGCACAAAATGGTGCTGATCAGATTACTATTCACCTACGTGAAGACAGACGTCATATCCAAGATGAAGATGCACGTCGCATCATCGCTATCTCTGTTCTACCTGTAAACTTAGAGTGTGCGATTGATGAAGAGATTATCAATATCGTTAAGGCACTGCATCCTCACCGCGCTACACTTGTGCCTGAAAAACGTGAAGAGGTCACCACCGAAGGTGGACTGGATGTTAAGGGAAGTTTTGAGGGAATAGACAAAGCTATCAAAGAGTTAAAAAGTAGAGAGATAGAAATTTCACTTTTTATAGATCCCACCATCGAAGCGATTAATGCTTCTTTAAAACTGGGTGCAGATATGGTTGAACTACACACTGGTTCCTATGCCAATATTTATGCGATGTTAAACGGATCACTCCCACATTCACATCACAAAATCCATGAACTTGACCTTCCACGTGCTGAGCTTAAAACGAAACTCAACAACGCATTAGAAGAGATAAAATCAGCAGCGCGTTACGCTAAAGGTTTAGGCCTTGAGGTTGCAGCAGGTCATGGTCTGAACTATCAAAATGTTAGCGATATTGTAGAAATAGAAGAGATCACTGAGTTAAACATTGGGCAAAGTATCATAGCGCGCTCAGTCTTTACTGGTCTTGGTGAGGCAGTAAAAGAGATGAGAAACCTTTGTCAACGCTAAAAACTGTTGCCATCTCTCTTGGGGATATCAATGGCGTTGGTATTCATATCGCCTTACTTGCCCATAAAGAAGTCTCCAAGCTCTGTCAGCCTCTGTACTGTATCTCTCAAAGTCTACTAGAACAAGCCAGCGCACTACTGAACATCCCTATTCCTGATGACTTTTATACGGTTCATGTTGAAGGTGATTTTACCATCAATCCTGGTGTTGTTGATAAAAATAGTGGGGCGTTCTCTTTTGCTTCATTTCACAAAGGTATAGAGTTGTGTGAGAAAAACTTAGCCAGCGCGCTACTTACACTGCCTATTCATAAAGAAGCATGGATGAGTGCGGGATTAGAACACAAAGGACATACAGACTACCTACGAAAGCATTTTGATAAAAAAGCGATTATGATGTTGGGATGTGAGAAGATGTATGTCGCACTTTTTACGGAACATCTTCCTCTTAAAGATGTCGCTTCAAAAATCACTTCTGGCGCGCTGAGTGAATTTTTAATCGACTTTCACAAGGAGACAAAGGCCAGTAAAGTAGCGGTTCTTGGTTTAAATCCTCACGCTGGTGATAATGGAGTTTTGGGTAATGAAGAGTTAGAAATCATCAAAGCTATTAATACCGTCAATCAAGAGATTGGAGAAGATATTTTTGAAGGGCCTCTGGTTCCTGATGTGGCATTTACACCAAGAGTTCGTGAAAACTATAGGTACTACGTGGCAATGTATCATGATCAAGGTTTGGCACCATTAAAAGCACTCTATTTTGATGAGGGAATCAATGTCTCTTTGAACTTACCTATTGTAAGAACCTCAGTTGATCATGGAACAGCTTTTGACATCGCGTATAAAAGTGCGCCTTTAACACTGAGTTATATTAATGCCTTAAAAGAGGCGATTACTCTGAGTCAGCGATAAGCGGTATCCGTATCATAAAGCAGGCACCATTGTCTGTGTTGCGTGCCATGATACTTCCCTTTAACTGTTCTTCAATAATCATACGTGCCATATAAAGACCAATTCCTGTTCCATTTTTAGATACTTTAGTACTAAAATATGGCTCAAAAATTCTGTCCAATATCTTTTCAGGAATCCCTGAAGCATTATCTTCAATCTGAATAACAGCCATCTCCTCTTCACACTTAATACTAATTATTATCTCTTTATTCTCAGACGAATTTTCATTCAATGCATCTGCTGCATTATTTAAAATATTGATGAGAACTTGATTGATGGCATTGATGTGTGTGGTCATTTTAAAATTATCTACACAAACATAATTTAGATGTACATTATCACCCAACATTCTTGGTTGAACAAACTTAATAACCTTATCAATAAGTAGACAACTTTTTATATCATCAGGCTTTTTATTGGGTTTAAAATAGGTTTGAAAATCATCAATAGTATCTGCCAAATAAATCACAGAATCGGAGATATGATCAAGTACTTCTTGCATCTCTTCCATACTGGAGTTACCAAACATTGACTTTACTTTTAAGTTGGTAATTTGTAGCGTAACCGTTGAAAGTGGCTGTCTCCATTGATGCGCAATCATACTCAGCATCTCCCCCATCGCTGCTTGACGAGACTGAATAATCAGCATCTTATCCTTTTCAATAATTAACTTTTCATCTTGCTCAATTTTATATTGAAAAAAAGCTATAATCGCCACAGAAACAAGGAATAC
>JADGDM010000105.1:3548-5104 GCA_016744905.1 Sulfurimonadaceae bacterium
TACTGCATCTAAATAGATAATCTGTTCTAGTGTAAAAGCTGAGGGATAGAAGGGTTGTTGCTGTGCTAAAATCAGCAGCGTCATCAAAAAGAAAGCCCAAATGAACCCATAATGACGACCATTAAAATAAAAGAGCGTGACACTATAAGTAAAGACCCAAACAAATTTTATATCTTCAGGCGTAGTAAAAACAATAAATGAAGCAAAAAATGTTAACAGTTCAGCCGTGAGTAAATGAGAGATCAAAAACTGTAATTGTTGTCTCTTTCTGAGGATTGTAATATAGACTACATTCATTAACAAAAGGAAGAACTCACCAATAATAAGTGTTGGGTATTGATCATGTAAAAAATTATTAGACATACCAAAAATAAGACCAATACTGGAAAGAAGAAGTGCCACATTGAGCATCTGAAATCGAGACTTTTCATTTCTCTGATCAGTGCTAAAAAGATGACCACCGTTAATAAATTCGAAATAGATATTTATAATTTTATTTTTCATTGAATGAATATCTATCCTGCTGTCTTTTAATCGGATTATAACTAAAGAAAACTAAGATATAGAATTTTTTGTGATAAATACCCAACGATATTAAGAAAGTCTCTGTTTATAATCTTCATAGGTAAAAGTCTTAACAATCTCTAGCTGTTCATTTTTTCTTAAAATGGCCAAAGAAGGTAGCCTTACTCCATTAAATGTAGTACTTTTCACAAAAGTATAATGTATCTGATCTTCAAATATCACTTTATCACCAATACTCAAAGGCGCATCAAAAGAGTAATCTCCCATGATATCACCAGCAAGACAGGTATTACCACCAAGTCTATAGGTATATTTTTTTTCATTTACCGCCCCAGAGTGACGAATTTCCGCACGGTATGGCATAGCAAGAGTATCAGGCATATGTGCTTCAGCCGATGTGTCTAAGATAACGAGTTTCATGCCATTATCAATAATATCAAGTACCGTTGAGACTAAGTATCCACACTCCCAGCCTACGGCCTCACCTGGTTCAAGATATACTTCCACATGAGGATGTCGTTGTTTAAAATCTTTAATAATTCTAATCAAACTTTCCGTATCATAATCCTTACGCGTTATATGATGACCCCCACCAAAATTAATGGTTTTAACATGCTTGATATACTTTCCAAACTTCTCTTCAAAAGCGACAAGAACTGCTTCTAGTGCGTCCGCATCCTGCTCACATAAGGCATGAAAATTCAAACCATCTAATGCGTTAAGAACCTCTTCATCAAAGTTGGCCAGTGTCGTTCCTAAACGTGAATAGAGCGCACAAGGGTTATATTTATCTACTGGAGACGCAGAGACTTCGGGGTTGACACGTAAAGAAAGTTCTATTTGAGGGTTAATTTCACGTGCCAGAGCGCTGAAGCGTTTGAACTGTGCGGGAGAGTTAAAAACAAGATGATTAGAAATTTTTGCAATCTCTTTGATCTCTTCTTCTTTGAACGCTGGAGAATAGGTATGGACTTCTTTATTCATCTCTTGGCGCGCTAAGAGTGCTTCATGGTGGCCACTTGCGGTACATC
>JADGDM010000038.1 GCA_016744905.1 Sulfurimonadaceae bacterium
GATAAAATAATATGAAGATATTATGAAATTTAATAGGGTTAAAAAATGGCAAGAAAAATATTTATATTGTAGATAACGGTTAACTTCAGCGACACGCTCTTTGCGTTCGTTGCGAGAATTTGTTATATTTTTTAATTAGTTGGCTTATTTTGGTTAAATATTCTTAAAACTTCTATCGTATTTTTTTGAAAACTAATTTTATAGACTATGGTATAGCCTTTATATGTCATATCTCTTACATTCTCATTTTTAAAGTAATCAGAGGTTTTGTATTTTAATGGGTTGTCGGGGATTAGAAAAATTAATTTTTCAAGTTCATTTGCAAACTTTATACTTGCATTTACCTTATCGTTGGCTATGAAATTTATTATGTTTAACAACTGATTCTCAAAGGCTTTTTTATAGATTATTTCCATTTATTTTTTGAGGTTTTCTAAATGAGTATTTATATTATTCCACATATCATTGTGTGAAATCATTTCAGCTGTACCATTTTCAATTTCTTCTAAATCTTGATGCAGTTGTTTTTTTCGTTCATAAAAATAAGGATCTAACTCAAGGTTCTTATCTTTGGTGATTTCTATATTTTCTTTTCTTTTAGAAACAAAATTTAAAAATTCTTGAAAAACACTATCTTGAATTTTAACAGTTAATGTATGCATGGTGTTTCCTCAATGTTAATTGCTCTATTATAGCATTAGTTTTATTAGGCTTTATATTTAGAATACTTAAACAATGAATGTGTATTATTTTTTTAAATATCTTACGTAACACACATAATTTTGTTACGCTACATCGATAGTGCTGGATTAAAGAGATACTTTATGATAGCTTTGGTACTATTGATATATGAGACAAATTAAAAGCTAAAAATCCGTTATGCTGGAGGCTGTGAATGTTTGATCTAAAAAAGTATAGAAAAAAATCACCGTGGATACTGCATTACAACGCTGGAAGTTGTAATGGCTGTGATATTGAGATACTTGCTTCACTTTCACCAAAGTATGATTTAGAACGTTTTGGTGTCATTAATACAGGCAATCCAAAACAGTCCGATATTTTTTTAGTAACAGGACCCGTCACCTTTAGAAGTAGAGAGCGACTGGTAGAACTCTACACGCAAATGCCCGAACCAAAAGTCGTGGTTGCAGTGGGAAGTTGTAGCTGCACGGGTGGCGTCTTTAGAGATATGGTCAATGTAGAAGATGGGGTGGACAGATACATCCCAGTGGATGTTTATATTCCAGGTTGCGCAGTTTCACCAGAGCTTATCATTGATGGTTTGGTTCAGGGTTTGGAGATATTAGAGCAAAAAGGAAAAGAGAGTGAAAAACCTTTTAAACTTTATAAAGAACCTGAAGAAATTCGAGGTGTTTTGAGCAAAAGAGAGAGTGCGCTCAGCCTTGATGCGGCAAAGGAGTTAAACAGTGACAAAAATTAAAAGCAGTTTAGAAAATATCAGAGCAGATATAGAAGCTTTTTATGATGCTTCACAGTGGCATTTTATAACACTTAATGGTTTGGAATTGAAAAAAGACGTGCTTGAAGTGCAGTGGATATTTTCAAAGTATGAGGCCTTAGATGAGTTGATTGTTTATTATGTTGAGATTGCTTATGATGCCTTAATTCCGAATGTGGGAGATATTATCCCTTCGGCTATGATTTCACAAAGAGAAATTGTAGATATGTTTGGTGCGCGCATTGAGGGAAGTGCTAAAGGACTCTACCTTGATGAGGACTCACTCCAAATGCCGCTGAGTAGTTGTGCGTATAATGTTAAATAAGTATCTCTTTGCCTCTTTTATCTTACTGGTCGCTTATCTTCTCTTTCAAAGTAGTGACGCCAAGATTATTATCTCTGGAATCGCCATATTTTTAATTGGTATGGTGTTTATGGAAGATGGCTTCAAACTCTTTAGTGGCGGTCTTCTTGAAAAACTCTTAGAAAAAAGTACCAATACGGTACCAAAGGCGATAGGAACTGGATTTATTGCTACGGCTATTGTTCAAAGCTCTTCACTTATATCTATCATCATTATCTCTTTTTTAAGTGCTGAATTGATCTCTCTTAGTGGTGCGATAGGGGTTGTCTTTGGCTCCAATATAGGAACAACTACAACAGCATGGCTGGTCTCATCTTTTGGTGTTAAAATAAATATCGCTCAGTTTGCGATGCCGATGCTTATTTTTGGGGTGATATTTAGATTTAACAGCAGTAAAACATATCAAGGCCTGGGCAATATTTTAGTGGGCTTGGGCTTTGTGTTTTTAGGGATTGCTTATATGAAAGAGGGGTTTGAGACCTTAAAAGAGGGACTTGATCTTACTAAATACGCCATGGATGGATTGGCTGGTGTTTTTGTTTATATTTTGCTCGGTGCGCTTGCTACTATTATTATCCAATCAAGTTCGGCAACTATGGCACTGATTATCACCGCACTGGCAAGTCAACAGATTCTTTATTTTAATGCGCTTGAACTGGCCATCGGTGCCAACATCGGGACAACGGTAACGGCAGTTTTAGGTTCACTTGCCTCAAATGAAAATGGAAAACGTCTGGCCGTGGCACACTTTGTTTTTAATATGGTGACAGGGTTTATTGCAATTGTGTTTATTTATCAACTCGCAGATATGGTGGAGATATTGGGACATAAAATTGGGATTGGCGAAGAAGATTACGCCATGAAGTTGGCACTTTTTCATACCATCTTTAATGTTATCGGTGTTCTGGTGGTGAGCCCTTTTATAGGGCCTCTGGTTCGTTATCTCAAGGGACTGTTTAAAGAAGAGGAGAGAGAAGTTTCCCGCGCTAGATATCTTGATAATGTGGTTATCGAAGTTCCTGCGGCAGCAATTGTTGCACTAAAAAAAGAGATTACCCATCTTTATGATAATGCTACAGAAGTTCTTTATCATGCACTCTCTCTTCATCGTCATAAGTTTATTGGTATTGATGATGATAATGTCTCTGAGGTAGTAGAAAACTCAGTGAAGCAGATTAGTACCAATATTGATGAGTTTTATACAAGACGGATTAAAAGTCTCTATGGCGATATCATCAAGTACTCAACACTCTCTCAAAAAGATATGAGCGAAGAGGATAAAAATAAGGTGTATGCGCTGAAAATTGCCGCACGTAATATTATTGAATCTATTAAAGATGTTAAAGAGTTGCAAAAAAATTCCAATCACTACTTAAAAAGTAAAAATGGTGAGATTCGCTCTTTATATAACCATCTTCGCGCTGGTATTGTTAAAACGCTTGATGGCATTCATAGCATTAGAGAAAGTAGTGATGATTTTGATGCTTTAGCCAAAATCACCTTGCTTGAAGAGAGTATTAATGCGCTTGATATGATAGAAAATACTAAAATTGATAAGCTGATTAGAAATGATCATATCGAGACAAAGATGGCAACTTCTATTATTAATGACAGTGCGTACGCATATGACATGTCAAAAAATCTTATCCATGTAGCGAGAGCACTTTGGATAGAGGATATAGAAATACAAAAATTGGGAGAAGAGTCATGAGCTTTGATAAGTTTTTTAAAAAATTAGACAGATATTTTACACTGGATGAGAAAGAGACAAAGAAAAAAGATAGAAAAAAGAAGAGATTGAAGGCTGCTCTAAATAAGAAGATAGGTTCTATGAAAAAAAGGATTAAAGAGGAGTCTGATAGTGAAATAAAGGATCAACTCAAAAAAGAGTTGGACGTGTTAAATGAGTTGAGGTTAAAGATGTGAGTAAAAAAACAGTAGAAATTCCACTGGGATCACAACATATTTCATTATTAGAACCGGTACGCTTTAAATTTGAGTGTGAAAATGAGAAAATCATCAGGGTTGATTCGGATGTCGGTTTTGTACATCGTGGCATCGAGCGCGCTTGTACAACAAAGTTTAAGTTTGACACCATCTCTACCGTGGTAGCGCGTATTTGTGGACTGTGCGCCATTACCCATTCACTCTCTTATACAGTGGCTATTGAAAAACTGCTTGAAGGTGAAATATCTATGAAGGCCAAGTACCTACGTATCTTACTTTTAGAACTTGACCGTATCCACTCACATATGCTCTGTCTTTCTCACACCTGTGAAAATGCTGGTTTTGAAGCAATGTTTATGCGGATTATGGGAGATAGAGAACTGATTATGGAGATGCAAGAGTTGGTCACGGGAAATAGAGTACAGTTTGATTTTATCACCATCGGTGGGGTTAATCGTGATATATCTAGTGTAAAAGTACAAGAGTTGCGTAAGACACTTACGGTTTTAACGCAGAAGATTGAGGGCTATATAGAAGAGTTTGAAAATAACTGGAGTCTCTCTTTAAAATTTAAAGGAATTGGCGCACTGAGCTTAGAAAACGCGTATAAATTTAATGCTATCGGTCCACTAGCGCGTGCATCGGGTCTGAAAATCGATGTGCGTAATGAGATTGATTATCTGCCTTATGATAAGGTTGGTTTTAAGATGCAATCTCGAAGTGGAGGAGATATTCATGCACGTAATACACTCAGACTTGATGAGATACGCAACTCCATAGAAATTTGTAACAATATCTTAGATGGGCTACCTGAAGGTGAGATTATTACGAAGATAAAAGGGAAACCACTAGGGGAAACAATAGTACGTTTTGAAGCGCCTCGTGGGGAGTTGATGTACTATGTGAAAGGCAATGGTTCAGCGATGTTGGATAGGGTGCGGATTAAAACACCTACCTTTGCCTGTATCCCTGCTTTTTCAGATATTTTTGTTGGACAAGATTATGCAGATGCTCCTGCTATTTTAGCCTCATTTGATCCTTGTCTCTCATGCACGGCAAAGTAGGAGCTTTATTATGTTAAAGTCCCTTTTTAAAGCATTTATAAACCTTTTTAGTAAACCTCAAACCATAGACTATCCTCTTACTCCCATAGAAAAAGATAAACAATATCGTGGTCTGATAGAGTATAGTGAAGAGGATTGTATCTATTGTCTAAAATGTGAAAAAGCGTGTCCTCCAGGAGCGATACTTTTTGTCCCAGTTGAAAACCCAAGTGAAAATGAGAAAAATAAAAAAGCTTTAGAATATAACTACAATCCCTACTTATGTATCTACTGTTCAGAATGTGTTAGTGCCTGTCCTAAACCTGATGAAGCACTTTGGCAAAGCAATATTAAAGCACCTATTGGGGTCAAAAGTGATGCAGTGAATACGCGTTGGTTTGGAATTGAAAAGTTACATGAGAGTAGGGATAGTAAATAAGCTATAATAAAAATTATATAAATGGCTTCGGGAGGATATTTTGATTGTTGATAGCATTAAAAATAGACTCTTTTTGTATTTAGGGCTATTTTCTTTAACTGATAGTGTCTTAGAAGAGCGTTATATCTCTTGGCAAAAGTCTTATAAATATAAACAGATATTTGCAGCTTCAATACTGACAGCGATACTTTACATTATGGCCTATATTATAGAATTTAATATTGTGCATACGGACGCACTGGGTATGATGAAAATTTTTCATCTCTATATTATCCCTCCTTCACTACTCTTTATCGCTTACTTAGCATATAAAAACTACTTCTATACCTTTGTAAATACACTCCTTCTTTTGGCACCTTTAGTCGCATATTTTGGAAATATAGTTATTACAAAATCACTTGAAAATCCCACTGTCTATTTTTCAGAAATTTATCTGATTATCATCTGGACATTTACGGTCTCTGGATTGCTTCTCAAATACGCCACGATAAGTGCTACGTTGACGTATATTATGGCAATTATCAGTGGTTTATATTTTTTTGACCTTACTTTAGAGGCTTATATTATGCATGTCTTTTGGAGTACGGCGGCGTATATGTTCGGTTTTTTAAGTGCCTATCTTTTGGAAATGTCGAGTCAAACACTTTTTTTAAAAGAAGAAGAACTCTCTAAAATGGCAAAAACAGATAAACTAACAGGTCTGTTTAACCGCTCGAAATTGGATGAAGTTTTAGCAAATGAGTTAAATAGAACACAACGTTCACAAAGTACTTTTGGACTGGTGATGTTGGATATCGATTATTTTAAATTGGTAAATGATACCTATGGTCATCAAGTAGGAGATGAAGTTCTTATTGGTATTGCAAAAATTTTAAAAGAGAATATCCGTTCAACTGATATGTTGGCGCGCTGGGGTGGTGAAGAATTTATCTTGATCTATTTGAATAATGACAAAGAGAAACTTCTACACTTAGTCGAAGAGTTACGTCAAAAAATTGAAGCACACACTTTTGAAAAAGTGGGTCAAACAACGGTCAGTTTTGGTGTGACTCTTTATCAATCAGATGATACAGTGCACTCTATTCTTAAACGCGCTGATAGCGCCCTGTATTTGGCTAAAGAATATGGACGAAATAGAATAGAGTTTGTTTAGGAGCCCCTTTATCACGTAAGTGAGAGTAGTAAACTCAAATTTTCTTTATTTCATTAATTATGTTAAAAACTTTATTCTTATGTGTTAAACTAATAGCATGAAAGCTAAAACAACCATACTTTTAACATTGTTATTCCTAATCATAAATGGTCTCGTTTATTATGTGGTTGAAAAAAATATTGAACAGCGTATTCAATTGGTCTTAGATGAAAAGATGACAACACTACAAACGCATTATGATATTTTATTGCAGACACAAAAGAGTACAGCAAAGGCACTCTATTTAGAAACCATAGAGTCCGCAAGATTTCTTGAAATTATGTCAGAAGCAAGGTTCAGTGGTAAAGAAAAAAGAAAAATACTACGCCAAGAGTTAAAAAATCTTTTTATTACTAAGTATGAAAGAGCCAAGCTCAAAGGTGTTTTGCAATACCACTTTGTATTTCCCGACAATACTACTTTTTTAAGAATGCATAAACCTAATAAGTTTGGAGATGACTTAACACCAGTACGCGATGATTTTAGGTATGTCAATAATACACAAAAACCTATCAGAACATTCACTCAAGGTCGAACAGCCCATGGTTTTAGAAATGTATTTCCACTTTTTAATAAAGAGAGTGAATATGTGGGTTCAATGGAAGTCTCTTTCTCCAGTGACAGTTTTCAGTGGTATCTTAATAATGTTAGCCATATTCATACACATTTTTTAGTCGATAAGGCTATCTTTGATGCCAATGCTTGGAAACGCGATGATTTGGTTTTAAACTATTCACAAAGTGCAGAACATCCAGATTATATGATTACCTTAGGTGATATTCACAGTAAACAGATCTGTATAGTAGAGAATAAAGTTCTATTAGAACCGATAAGTGATGAAATAGATAGAAAAATAAGAGTTGGAGAAAAATTCAGTCTATATGTCCGTCATCAAAACCATATTGATGTGTTTGCTTTTTTACCGATAAATAACTTAAAGAGTAAGTCCATTGCTTGGTTGGTCTCTTTTAGTGAAAGCCCTTTTATCAATTTTACATTAAAATCTGGTCTAATTATTAAGCTAATGACGCTTTTTGCATCACTACTGTTGATCTATTTTATCGCGAGACAGGTACGTTCTTCTGAGTTGATTAATGAAAGACATAACTTACTCAATGACATCTTGAATGCAACAGACAATATTATGTTTATTACCAACTTTGAAAAAGTAAGTTTCTCCAATGATAAGTTCAAGAATTTTTTTAATGTTAAAGATACGAATGAGTTTAATAAAAAAATAGACAATCATATGTTAAGTATTTTTAATGTTGTTGAAGGCTATCTGAATGAAGACCTCTTACGTGAGAATGAAAATCCAATTGAGCTTTTTGAAAGAACCATTGAAGATGAGAGAATAGTTTCAATCTCTGATAGACATCTTGATTTTAAGTCATTTAGAATTAGTATCTCGAAAACAAATAGTACTCGCGAGTACCTTGTGACACTTTCGGATATTACAATGTTGCAAGAGAAACATGTCTTGACTGAAAAAAAGGCTTATTTTGATGGATTGACGAAGGTTTATAATAGAAATAAATTTGATGATATTCTTGCAGAAGAGATTTTAAAAAGTAGAAGAGAAAGTACACCGCTATCAATTGCGATTATTGATATTGATAAGTTTAAAGATTTTAATGATGTCTATGGACACCTTATCGGAGATGAAGTACTGATTATGTTGGCACAAAGTGTGAATGAAAATGTAAGAAGTGCAGATACCTTTGCAAGATGGGGTGGGGAAGAGTTTGTCATTCTATTTAAAGAAACATCTATTGAAATTGCGCAAAAAGTTGCTGAAAAACTGAGAGTTAATATCGAAAATTTAGAGCATCCACTAGCGGGTAAAATTACTGCCAGTTTTGGTGTGACAAAATATATCGAAGGTGATAGTGTAGAATCTTTGTTCAAAAGATGTGATCATGCACTGTATAGAGCCAAAGAAAATGGTAGAAATAGAGTTGAAACACTATGAGTTTTTATAGTTAAATATCTAGAAGGACTTAGATAGATGCATGAATATTCCATTGTACAGTCTCTCATTGAGAGTTGTGAAGAGCATGCTGAAAAAAACGACTCAACCAAGGTGACTAAGGTTTACATCAAGGTTGGTGTTCTAAGTGGTGTTGAACCACATCTACTTGGTGAAGCTTTTTTACTTTTTAAAGAAGACACTATTTGCCATGATGCACTTTTAGATATGCATATTCAAAAAATAAAATTCCACTGTAATAACTGTGACTTGGAAGATGAGTTAGAAAAGAATGAGTTTGTTTGTCCCTCTTGTGGAAGTTATGATTTGCAGGTGCTTGATGGCGAAGAGATGTATTTGATGCGTTTGGAATTAGAATAAGATAGAAATTTAAGAAAGAGAAATGCATGGAAAAAGCAAAAATATTAATTGTTGAAGATGAACTTTTTTCTGCGGAATATTTAAAAAGTTTGTTAAGTAAAAATGGCTATGAAGTTGTGGATATCATCACAAAAGGAGCGCTTGCAATTACTAAAGCCAAAGAGTTACAACCTGATCTTATTTTAATGGACATTATGTTGAAAGATAGGATTTCTGGCTCAGAAGCGGCGCTCAGTATCAAACAGCACAGTCCCCATATTGGGGTTATTTTCCTGACGGCTTACGCAGATGATGAGATGGTAAACTATGCAACACAGTCAAATACTTATGGATATCTAATTAAGCCCTATAAAGAGTTAGAAATACTGGCAACCATTAAGATAGCGCTCTCTAAGATGAGACAGAGTTCTGGTCTAAAAGAGACTGTAACGCAGATAGTATTTTCGGATAGTTTGAGCTATGACTTAAAGAGTAGAAAGTTGTTTAAAAACACTCAAGAAGTACTTTTAGGAGTGCAAGCTCAAGGTATTGTTGATTTGTTGGTTAAACATCTAAATTCTAGTGTTTCCAGTGAACAGATTGCCTTAGAAGTTTGGGGTGAAGAGGTGAACAGTGTAACACTGAGAACAACGATAAATCGAATAAGAAGTTTGGTAGATAAAGCCTTTATTAGCAGTATTCGAGGATATGGGTATATGATTAAAAGTAGAGTAGAATAATGGCTACTTTAAGTATTGAACAAAGTGTTAAAGCCACTATCGTTCATGGTTTTTATGTCAGTTATCTTGTGGTGTTTTTTCTCGCTTTTAGTGTGGATGTAATGAGTGAAAACTATCTAGACAGTAGAATCGACGCCGTTGCCTGGCTTAGTGCGCTCTTTGGCATCTGGTTTTATAGAAAATATAAAAACGTGAAATTCAGCAGTTATCTCGCACTACTGATTGGGGCACTCTCTATTATTGCACTGACTTATATTGGTGGATTTGGAAATTATGACGCTGTATTTATGGTTGTTTTTGCACTCTCTTTTTTCTTTATGTTGGAGTATAAAGAGGCCCTTGTTCTGTCTTTTATTTTTTATAGCATTGAAATCGCTTTGATGGTTTTTATAGCACGTTCTAGCGTCAATGACCCTCTTTTAGACAATACAGAATCTTTAAGCAATATCTTTTTAAGCACCGTATTTATCATTATGTTTGGACTCTATTATCACTTTACTATCCGGCGCGCTTATCAGGCTTTAGAGAAGTCAAACCGTCAAAAAGAGCTCTTAATTAAAGAGGTGCATCATCGTGTTAAAAATAATCTAAATGTGATCATCTCAATGTTAAGTCTTCAAGCAGAGTCGAATTACACCAATGCATCTGAAGCACTTTTAAGTTCTCGTGATAGAGTGGCTTCTATTGCGCTGGTTCATGAAAGTCTGTATAAAAGTGAAGACTTGGAGTTTATCCATATTGATAATTATCTCAGTAGTTTAATTGGCAACATTCAAGCACTCTATGATCGCGAAAAAAAGATAGAGATAAAATTGAGTATCAACAATATTACGATGGAATTAAACAGGGCCCTTTTTATTGGTTTGATTATGAATGAACTGCTGGTGAACAGTTACAAACATGCTTTTAAAAGTAGCTTGAATCCTTGTGTTAATATCTCATTTGAAGAGCGTAGTGATGACTATTTTTTTAGTTTTTCAGATAATGGCGTGGGGGTTGAAGAGAATTTCAGCTTAGAAAACCAAGTTAATATTGGCAGTAAGTTTGTACTTATTGCACTGGGACAGGTTGAGGGTGAAAGTAGAATTTATAATAAAGATGGACTTCACTATGAGATAACTTTTCCGCGAACAATCGACGAACATTAACGCAGTAAAATAAAGTCATATATTCATAAAGGATAGATGATGATATTTAAAACACTTAAAATAGGTTTTCTCTCACTGGCACTTATAACTGTATTGGGATGTAGTTCTGACAGTAGTGAAGAAGCGCCTGAAAAAAATGTAACTCCAAGCATAACAGGTCAATTGATTGATGGTCCTGTCTCAGGAGTGGATTATATATGTAGCAGTGGTAGAAAAGGCATTACAAACTTAAAAGGGGAGTTTACCTGTAGTCAACATGATAAGATAGTTTTTTCATTTGCAGGATATACCTTTGCTGAGATAAAAGCAGAGCTTTTAATTACCCCACATATGTTGTTTGTAGAAAATGAAGATGCGGCATTAAACTTTGCGCAACTACTGCAAACACTTGATCGTGATCAAAATGCCAGTAATGGTATCGACATAGACACGACACTTTTACTCAGTTTAGAAGATGCGGTGATAAATTTTACTTCGGATAGTTTTGATGAAGATATGGCACTGCTTTTAGGAAGTGAACATCCCCTTGTTAATGAGTCTGATGCCGCAGAGCATTTAGATGAAACCTTTGCTGCTTTTGATATCAATCCTGATGGTACTACAGCAGATGATGAAATCCAATCCACAGACACCATTGCTCCTCTTTTTACAACAGCTTTAAGCTTTGAAGTGTATGAAAATCAAACCATCGTATCCAATATTTTAACGGATGATATCAATGCGTTTCTTTCTCTCTTTGGTCAGGACGCTGATGCTTTTACTTTGAGTAATGGAGCACTCAGTTTTGTCAGCGCTCCAGATTTTGAGACTAAAGATAGTTATACCTTAAGTATACGCGCTGAAGATAGAGTAGGAAATAATAGTAGTATTGATATTGTTGTCTCTATATTGGATAGAGATGAAATTGCTCCAATATTTACGGGCGGACAGAGCTTTAATATTAATGAAAATGTGGCTTTCATAGCTCAAATAAGCACTGATGATGAAACGGCTGTTTTAAGTTTAAGAGAGAGTCCAGGATTTCACATAATAGGAGACAGTGTCTATTTTAATGAAGCCGCTGATTTTGAGAGTGGAAATCTTGAATACAGTTTTACACTGGTGGCAACGGATCCTTCTGGAAACAGTAGTGAAAAAGAGTTTAATATTACTTTGCTAAATACGATTGATGTGCTTGCCCAAATGAATCAAACAAGCATTGATGTTGAATTTTTAGAAAATATTCTCTCTGGAACAGCAGTAGGACAGGTGAGTATTGCTGATATTGGTGAGGGGAGTTTGAGCTCGATGTCTTTGAGTGGTGAGGGGCATGAAGACTTTAGTATTGATATTGATGGAAATATTGTGTTGGCGCAAGGCCATGATCTGAATTCAAAAATACAAACCGTATATGATTTAGAAGCGCATGCCATTACTGAAGCTGGTCAAAGTTTAGGGGTAAGTGTTGTAGTCAATGTGAAACCATTTTTACTGATTCCTTTATATAAGGCGGGTTATGGGGCAGAGCTTTTTGTAAGTGATACCCAAAGTGAACATGTGGTTAAAGATATCAATGACAATTACAAAACATCAGGTGTGAGACGTACAATCCTTATGGGAGACAATCTCTTTTTTAAAGCAGATGATGGATTGCATGGATATGAACTTTGGAAAAGTGATGGAACACCTGAGGGTACGGTGATGGTAAAAGATATCTATGTGGGCGCAGGAGAATCCAAACCAGATGATTTTGTTGTAATGAATAATAAACTCTACTTTATCGCTATTGACATAGAGCATGGAGAAGAGTTGTGGGTGAGTGATGGTTCGACTGAGGGTACATTAATGGTTAAAGATATTTATGAGGGAAGTACCTCCTCATATATTAACGATATGGTCGCTATGAATGATATGCTTTATTTTCAAGCGTATGATTCGGATTATAACTATGAACTCTGGAAAAGTGATGGAACGCTAGAGGGAACCATGCTTTTAAAAGATATATATCCAGGAACCAATGGTTCTCGTCCTCAAAGGATGATAGATGTCAATGGAACACTCTTCTTTATTGCAGATAACGGAGTAACGAGTGGTCCATCACTTTGGAAAAGTGACGGTAGTGAGAGTGGAACGGTGCTTCTTAAAGATTTAGAGAAGGCGTATTATCTGACAGATATAAATGGAACCCTCTATTTTGCTGGCGATAATGGCGTGGATGGACGTGAACTGTGGATCAGTGATGGAAGTGTTGGAGGAACAACAATGCTGATGGATATTAACCCTTCCGGTGCCTCTAATCCAGAAGCTTTTTACGTTTTTAATGAGAAGGTTTATTTCTTTGCCGATGATGGAACACATGGATCAGAGTTGTGGGTGAGTGATGGAACGGCAGTGGGCACCTTACTTTTTAAAGATATTAATACGGGACCTTCTAACGCTCAACCAAATAATTTTGTGACATTAAATAATACGCTCTATTTTAAAGCACAAACCAATGAATTTGGATATGAGTTATGGAAAAGTGATGGGACATCAGAAGGAACGGTTATGCTCAAAGATATCTATACAGGCGATTGGGGTTCTTATGCACAATATATGACAGTGATGAATGAGCATATCTATTTTTATGCGAGAGACGCTGAACATGGACAAGAATTTTGGAAAAGTGATGGAACAGCTGCGGGGACTGTTTTAGTTAAAGATATTTATGAGGGTGTTACCGGTTCTAACCCATCGAAGCTTCTACAAATGGGTGATACACTATATTTCAGTGCAGATTATTCTGAAAGTAATGATGAGTTATGGAAAAGTGATGGAACAACTGAGGGAACACAACTTGTGAAACAGATCAATGTAACAACCGATACTTCAGAGATAGAAAATGTGACAAAAATTAATGATGTTTATTACTTTAGTGCAACCGATGGGGTACATGGAGAAGAGCTTTGGAAAAGTGATGGAACACCGGAAAATACGGTGATGATAAAAGATATTTGGGAAGGTGCTTCCCATTCAAATCCAAGGAATTTTCTTAAAGTTGGAGATTATATCTACTTTTCAGCATCGGATGGAATCCATGGAGTGGAACTTTGGAAAAGTGATGGTACGCAAGAGGGAACTGTTCTTGTTAAAGATATAAACGTAGACAACAGTGCTCTACCTAGTCTTATGACAGTTTTAGATGAGGTTCTCTATTTTAGAGCAGATGATGGAGTGCATGGTAGAGAACTGTGGATGTCTGATGGGACAGAAGCCAACACAAGCATGGTACTTGATATTTATACTGGAATTACTCATTCACTAGACTCAGTGATGCTTGAAGTCAATGGTAGTCTCTATTTTATAGCAAGCAGTGAAGCGCAAGAAAATGAGATTTGGATGAGTGATGGTAGTGCTGAGGGTACGCATCTTTTAAAAGATCTCTCTTCTGTACATCCTCATGTCGTAGATATGTTAGAGATGAATGATCATCTCTATTTTCTTGCTGATGATAATGATTCTATGAAACATCTTTGGGTGAGTGATGGAACTGAGGGAGGAACACAGTCTTTGGTACATTTTGAACAACCTGATAACTCTGATGTTAATGCCGAGCCTCTATATGGGGAGAATATGGATGAATTAATTGCGCACAATGGTGCACTATTTTTTACAACATATCAATATGAATCAGGCTACCGTCTTTATAAAAATGATGGCATTTCAAACAGTGTTGAAGAACTTGCTTTTTTTGCTGGAATGGAAGGGATAAGATTCATGATATCTGCAGAAAACAATCTCTATTTTTGGAAAAACGATACAGACATTAAAAAACTTTATGTGGTGAGTGAAGATGAAAATGGTGTAAGTAGTGTCAACGAAGTACCCTATAGTGTGGACGCTGATGTTGCTGAGACAGAGTTTGCAGGCTATGAAACAAGTTCTGGTAAATATGTGTATTTCTATTTGGGCTTTAAGTCAACATTTGATTACAAATTGATGGCACGCACCGATGGTGAGAGTATAGAGTTCATCTCTGATCCAGTTCTATATGACTTTGATGATTAGAATCTGTTTGAACTATGGTATAATGAAGACAATATAAGCGATGTAAAGTCGCTTCTTCGTCTGATTTTCCTAAAAAATATCATTCAAACAAATATTTTAACTTACTAAAGGTACTACTAATGTCATTTGAAAAACTGGGGCTTATTGAGCCACTATTACGCGCTATTAAAGATCAAGGTTACACTGAACCATCACCTATTCAAGCACAAGCTATCCCCATTATCATGGATAAAAAAGATGTGTTGGCAGGCGCACAAACAGGAACAGGTAAGACCGCTGGTTTTACACTTCCTCTACTTCACCGTCTTGCTGAATCAAAGCCAAAGGGTACAAAACGTGTTCGTGCTTTGATTTTAACACCTACTCGTGAGCTTGCTGCTCAGGTTGAAGCGAGTGTTGAGACTTATGGAAAATATCTTCCATTCAAATCAGCAGTTATCTTTGGTGGTGTAAAAATTAATCCTCAAATTACGGCACTTCGTCGTGGTGTAGATATTGTTGTGGCAACACCAGGTCGTCTCCTCGATCATATGAATCAAAAAACCATCGACCTCTCAGCCGTAGAAGTACTTATCTTAGATGAGGCAGATAGAATGCTGGACATGGGCTTTATTCGTGACATCAAAAAAGTGATGTTAGAACTGCCTAAAAAACGTCAAAATCTTCTTTTTTCTGCAACATTTTCAAAAGAGATTAAGCAGTTGGCTAATGGACTTTTAAACAATCCAGCCCTTATCGAAGTAGCGCGCTCAAATGCCTCTGCTGAGAGTATCAAACAAGTGGTTCATCCAGTAGATTGTTCTCGTAAGCGTGAGTTACTTTCTCACTTAATTACTGAGGGTAATTGGTCACAAGTTTTAGTATTTACCAGAACAAAACATGGGGCAAACCGTTTAACGGCTCAGCTCGATAAAGACGGTATCACTGCCGCAGCCATTCATGGTAATAAATCACAAGCGGCACGTACACGTGCGCTTAAAGAGTTTAAAGAAGGTAAGGTTCGTGTTCTTGTTGCAACAGATATTGCAGCGCGTGGAATCGATATCGATCAACTTCCTCACGTAGTCAACTTCGAGCTTCCAAATGTTTCAGAAGATTATGTACACCGTATCGGACGTACTGGGCGCGCTGGCAACAAGGGTGTGGCGATGTCACTTGTTTGTATTGATGAGCATGACTATCTTAAGGGTATAGAAAAGCTTATGGGCAAACGTGTTGAACAGATTAAAATTCCTGGCTTTGCGGTAGACCCATCAATTCCTGCTGAACCTATCTCTCAAGGTGGTGGTCGTGGTCGTCAAGGCGGCGGACGTGGAAACGGTGGAGGTCGTGGCAATGGCGGCGGCGGAAACAGAAACAGTAGAAGCGCGGGTAGCGGAAGTCGTAACTCAGGCGGAGGACGCTCACGTAACTAAGAGAGCTTAGCACTCTCTCTACCCCACATAATAAAACTTCTCATTTTCTATTCAAGTATTTACACTTTTTCATACTGCATTAAAAGCACAATTTATCACTATATTAAAAGTTAATTGTGTTAAAGTATTTTCAAAAAAAGAAAGTAATACATGTCAACAATAAAACTAATATCAACATCTGCTTTGGCAAAAAAAATGTCTATAAGTAAATATCAACTTGACGAACAACTTCTGGCTGCAAAATTTGTTATTAAAGAAGGAAATACATATACATTAACTGAATTAGGGATGCAAAAGAGTGGAACTTTAAAAAATCATGTAAAATTTGGTGAATATATTGTTTGGGATGAAAATTTGGATTTACCCAATAAATCTATTACACAGGGAAAAGACTTTCATTCTTCAACTAAAATAGCAATGAAATTTGACCTTTCTGCAAGAAAAATAAATTTGATTCTATCAGAAATTGGATTTATTGAAAAGTATTTAAAAGGTTGGACTATTACTATCCTTGGGAGTAAAAATGGTGGAATACAAAAGGAAAATGCTCAAAACGGTATTCCATATGTTGAATGGGCTACTCCAATATTTGAGAATAAAGCATTTTTATCTATTATAAAAGAGGTCAAAGGTGAAGCAAGTGAAAGTACTCAAAAAGAGATAGAAAAATCTCAAGACTCAAATTTTAGAGGAAAATTTATTGCTAAACATCGAGCAACTGATGGACATATGGTAAGAAGTAAAGCGGAAATGCTGATTGATAATTGGCTGTACATGGCTGAAATAGTTCATGCGTATGAAAGAAAACTACCAATTGAAGAAGTTTTTAATCTTGATGATGTTTTACCAAGATTACTTCTTAAATTTGGAGTACAAACATATTAAAGGGTAGATAAAATTGACAAAATGAATAAATATGAATACAATAGTAATAATAAGTATTCAAAGGATATTCATGAAAACAGTAACAATGAGAGTAGATGATTCTATCTACGATATGATCAAACTGGCAGCTGAAGGTCAAAAAAGAAATCTTTCAAACTTTATAGAATTTGCTACGATGCAGTATCTTACCTCTTCTCAATTTGTCGAAAATGATGAAATGTCTGAAATAATGGATGATAAAGAACTTGTTCAAAACCTAATGAACGGTTTAGATGACTTTAAAAATGGTGATTACACTATTGTCTAAGTATCAAATTGCTGAAACAAAAACTTTTGAAAAAGTTAAAAAGAAAATAGATAAGAAGCTGTATTTAAAAATTGAAAACTTTGTCTATCCTCAACTCAGAGAAAATCCTTTTTACGGTACCAATATTAAAAAGTTAAAAGATAACCTAGAGGGATATTATCGATATAGAATTGGCAACTATAGACTCTTTTATCTTATTAAAGACAATAAATTGATTATTGCCGTTGTTGATTTTAGACATAGACAAGAGGCTTATGATTAATTAATATATACACTACTTATATATATTATTAAATAATTCAATGATATAATAGCTTCAACTTAAGGGGTTATTATGAAATTTCTCTCTCTTTTACTTCTACTTTTCACTTTTACACTTCAGGCACAGTATCAAGATTCAAAGTCTTGTCAAGAGTGTCATGAGGATATTTACGCTGAACATTCTCACTCTATGCATCATAAGTCTTCTATTTTAAAAGATGAAGTCCACCGCAAGGTTGTTGAAATTACAACACCTGATAAATACAGCTGTGCACTGTGTCATATGCCAGCGACTAAAAACTTAGCGGGCATGATTCGGGGGATGGACAGACCAAATCCTAAAGAAGTTCGTCACCAAGATGGTGTCTCCTGTTTCTACTGTCATCAAATCAATAATATCTACCATGCAAAAGCCTTTAATATTAATTTTTCCTCGTATCGAGAAGGAGAAAAACCAACCTTCTTTGGTAATTTAGACAATGCCGATGACAGTGATAATCATAAAACAGGCAAGCATCCTTTTTATC
Source organism: Sulfurimonadaceae bacterium (assembly GCA_016744905.1). Taxonomy (GTDB): domain Bacteria; phylum Campylobacterota; class Campylobacteria; order Campylobacterales; family Sulfurimonadaceae; genus BB10. Next base: position 18,083 of record JADGDM010000038.1, read on the forward strand.
AAGACAGTGAGGTCTGCATGGGGTGTCATTCTCATAAAGAAAATAAACATGAAGTACAAGTGTGCAATGGACTGGATAACTTTAATAAAAAGAGTGACTGTATCGGCTGCCATATGCCCAAAAAAGAGGGAATTATTGAGAAGTTTGATAAAAAGTCACGAAGTGAATATGCGTCTCATGAGTTTTTAGGAATTCACTCTGAGGAGATGGTGAAAAAAGCGGTCAAACTTGAACTCACTCAAAGTAAAAAGGGATTTTCACTCAGTATTACTAACATGATGGGTCATGCTATCATTACTCAGCCTATGCGTTTAAAATTTGTTAAGACGGTGATTAAACGTAATGAAGAAGTAATCTGGAGTAATTATAAAGAGAGTCCGATTGAAGATAAAGAGGCGACTTTTATCATCGTTTTTAAAGATGAAAATGGAAAAGCGACGATGCCCGGGTCGGCAAGAGGATTTAAGGTCCAACAAAATTTGGCCGCACTTGAGACAAAAGTAATTGATTATAGGGTAAAATTAAAAAAAGGTGATGAAGTAAGCAGTATGTGGATGAGTTATATTATCAATCCCCGTATCGCTAAGAAACTTGATATAACCGATAAAGAGACGACTAGAGTTTATCAAGGAGCGCAGACTCATTTACTTATCCACTAAAGGATGAAAGATGAAAATTCGAGCCAATTTAGTTCATATATTTGATAAAAAAATTGAAGCAGTTGAACTCACTATCCATGATGGCTTAATCAGTGTAATAAAGCCTATTGATGAAGTGTGTGAGACGTATATTTTACCGGGCTTTATTGATGCCCACATCCATATAGAGAGTTCTATGTTACCTCCAAGTGAGTTTGCCAGACTTGCGCTTCCTCATGGTAGTGTCAGCGCGCTGTGTGATCCTCATGAAATTGCCAATGTCTTGGGTGTTGAGGGCGTTGAGTTTATGATAGACAATTCAAAAAAATCTCCTTTTAAATTTTACTTTGGTGCCTCTCCTTGCGTCCCCGCAACGCCTTTTGAAACAAGCGGTTCGACACTTGGTGTGTTAGAAGTGGAGACATTACTTCTCAAAAATGAGGTGAAGTTTTTGAGCGAAGTGATGAATTTTCCTGGTGTTATTAATAAAGATAGAGATATGTTAGAAAAGATTGCACTGGCTAAAAAATATGATGTTCCTGTTGATGGACATGCACCCGGTGTGATGGGTGAAGATTTAAGTGCGTATATTGCTGCGGGAATTACAACAGATCATGAAGCTTTTACCTACAAAGAGGGTTTAGAAAAAATTCAAAAAGGGATGAAAGTCCTTATTCGAGAGGGAAGTGCGGCAAAAAATTATGAGGCACTTCATGGTTTGATTGATGATTATGCAGATATGTTGATGTTTTGTAGTGATGACAGACATCCTGATGACCTTTTAAAAGAGCATATTAATGCGCTGGTGAAACGATCTTTAGATTATGGACATGATCTTTACAAAGTACTCCAAATCGCTTGTATCAATCCTATAAAGCATTATAACCTTGATGTGGGTATGTTGCGTGTTGGCGATAGTGCTGATTTTATTGAGATTGACAATCTTAAGGATTTTAATATTTTAAAAACATTTATTGAAGGGGTGTGTGTTGCACAAAATACTAAAGCTCTTTTTAGAGCAGAAAAAGTTATCCCCATCAACAATTTTAAAGCGATACCTAAAAGTGCCCAAGATTTTTATCTTGAAAGTAGTGCACATATTGAAGTGATTCAAGCCTATGATCATGAACTTATCACCCATGAAAAAGAGGTTCGATATGCGGACTTTTTAGACCCGAGTAAAGATATTATTAAAATAGCCATTATCAACCGTTATGAAGATAAAAAACCAGTGGTGGCCTATATCAACGGTTTTGGACTAAAAAGTGGGGCAATGGCTTCAAGTATTGCCCATGATTCACACAATATCTTAGTTATTGGTTGTGATGATGAATCACTGGCGCGCTGCGCAAATTTAGTAATAGAATCCAGTGGTGGTATCAGCGCGCTGAGTGCAGACAAAGAGTTGCTATTAGGTTTGGATGTTGCGGGGTTGATGAGCAGTGAGCGCGCTGAAGTGGTGGCGGAAAAATACTCCGATATTGATCACTTTGTCAAGGATGTTTTGGGTTCAAACTTGGAGAGCCCTTTTATGACGCTCTCTTTTATGGCGCTTTTAGTGATTCCTGATTTGAAGCTCAGTGACAAAGGGCTCTTTGATGGACGCGAGTTTCATTTTGTGAGTGTTTCAAGCGAGGACGTACACAATGACAAGTAAAAAATCTTTATTAAATGACCTACTCGGGGCGCTATCAGGAACAGCCGTCGTCCTTCCCCAATCAATGGGGCTGGGTGTCGTTCTTTTTACAGTTATGGGTTTAGATGCGTCTAGTGGTGCTTTGGCGGGTATTATCGGTGCAGCGATACTCTCTATCGTCTCTGGACTTTTTGGCGCAACAGTTGGTATGTTGAGTGCGCCAAATGGACCTGTGACGATGTTACTTGTGGGGGTTTTCTCTTTGATGGCCGCACAAGGTTCTACACAAGAAGAGATGCTTCTTACGCTCAGTGCTATTTTGATGCTCACAGGACTATTTCAAATTATTTTTAGTCTTTTTGGTGGCGCACAATTGGTCAAGTATATTCCCTATCCTGTGGTTGTGGGATTGGTCAGTGGGATTGGATTTTTGATGATTAAGTCTCAAATGAAATTTTTGACACTGCCTTATTCAAGTATTGAGAATTTTTATGTGGCTTCTATTCCTCTTTTTATTGGGGTGATTACTATTTTTAGTATCTTTATCAGTAAAAAGTTTTTCCCTAAAATTCCCTCCGCCTTAATGGGCTTGATTGCAGGGGTTATTGTCTATCAGATAATAGATGTTTTTTATCTCCATGCTCTTTATCCCTCTTGGGTGGTGGGGGCTATCCCTTCACTCTCCTCTTTAGAGTTTGCTTTCTCTTTTTCGATGTTGAGTAACTTAAATATTGCCGTCATTGTAACGGCCTCTTTGGCCCTGCTTATTTTAGCAACGACAGACTGTTTGGTGACCGCGTTAGTGGCTGATTCGCAGACAAACCTACGTCATAATGGTCGAAAAGAAATTATCGCACAAGGTTTGGCACAGATAGTGGTTGGATTTTTAAGTGCACTTGGTGGTGGGGGAACAAAGGGCGCAACCTTGGTAAATCTTCAAAGTGGCGGTAGACGCTGGAGTGCATTGTTTAGTGGACTGCTTTTTTTATTTTTGATTCTATTTTTTGGAAAGATGGGAGAATATCTTCCTATTGCAACCCTTGCTGGCGTGATTATATTTGTTGGTTTTGGAATGTTGGACTTCAATATCATCAATTGGTTTAAATACAAAAAAAGCCGAAATGATGCGATTATCGCCCTAATTGTTCTCTCTATTATTATCTTTATAGACCTTGTGACAGCGGTTGGTGTTGGTATTTTAATCTCGATGTTGATGTATATTCGTCTACAAATTAAAGCCCCCATTATTCATAGACGTAGTAGTGCAGAAAATCGACGATCTTTAAGCGTACGTCGAGATGAAGAAGAAGCCATTCTTAGAGAGCATGGAAAAAATATTATGCTTTTTGAACTACGTGGAAATCTCTTTTTTGCAACAGCAGATAAGCTCTTAGAAACACTTGATCCTTATCTTAAAAAAGATATTACTATTATTTTACACTTTCAGCGTGTTAATTTTATTGATATTTCTGGGGTGATATTATTGTTGCAAATAGCGACACGAATGCGTAATATTGGAGGAAACTTGATTTTATGTCATATGCATAAAGAGTTGGGAATAGGGCGTAAAATAAATAAGGCGCTGGAGAGAATAGATAAAAAACGTAGTGTTAAAATTCGTACCTTTGTTGATACGGATACGGCATTTGAATACGCCGAAAATCTTCTCCTAGAAAGGCATAATATTTCTGTAAAAGAGAAAACAGATTTGGTACTGCTAGAAAAAAATGAACTTTGTCGTGCAATGCCTAATACCTTAATAGAAGTCATCAAGTCTCTGTGTATTGTGCATACTATTGCCAAAGGAGATTACCTATTTACTCAAGGAGATTATGGTGCATCGCTTTTTATGATGTTAGAAGGTGAAGTCGAAATACGCCTTTATAGTAGTGATGAAGAGTATAAACGTTTTGCCAAATACGCTGCGGGAACCTATTTTGGCGAGATCTCTTTTCTTGACCCTGGTGCGCGTACAGCGAGCGCGGTTGCGAATCGTGATAGTCAACTTTTAGAACTCTCACAAGAGTTGGTTATGAAACTTGAAGGTAAAGAGAAAGAGGAGTTGGCGGTGGCTTTGCTGTTTGAATTGGGCTCTACTTTGAGCAGTGAATTAAGACGTTCTGCTGAAGAGATTAGACGTTTAGAAGCTTCTTAAGACACGCATATTTAACTTGCTTGAAGTGCCTCTTCAAAGTGATTTACTTTTTCCATGCTCATTAAGATGATCTTTCTTATCTCTTTAACACTGATATTGTGTTTGTTAGAAAAGTCTTCAATAGCGATGGTATTAAAGACTTCGATGTCTTGAACTAAAACAAGCAAATCACCCAAGAGTCCTGTTTGATTAAGGATGGCATTTTCAACATCTTCTGAAATATGCATATTTTTCATAATCTCTTCTATTTTTACATTGAAAATCGTCTCCAGTAAAGAGAGAACACCAACAAAATAGGCCTCTCCCAGTGCGTTACTTTTTACATCAGGCTGTAGTGCACGTAGAAGGTTTTCCATGAGTTCTGTTCTATTTTTAACCATGAGCATGAGAGGTGAGCATTTACCACTTTTATCTACGGATTTTGAGTAGATCATTAACATCAACCATTGACCTAATGGAACACGTCCGATAAGCATTAAAACATGATGAATAGATGCGATTCTAGATCTAAAGTGGAAGGCACCTGAGTTAATAAACTGTAAAAGTTGGATGGTGAGTGCATGATTATTTTCAAACTCTTGGGTGATTTCATCAATATTGGTATCGGTCATAAGTAGGTTGTAGAGTTTTAAGATGTTGAGTTGAGAAGGCTCTATTTTTTTATTTTCTACGATATTTGGTTTGGCAAAAAAGTAACCTTGAAAAAAGTCACAACCCAAACCCTTTGCCAATTCATAATAACTGTTGTCTTCAATCTTTGTCCCAATAATCTGAATCTCATTGTCCTTTATAGTATTGACGATACGTTCTATCTCTGGGTCAATTTCTCTGTTAATATTGATTTTTATATAAGAGAGCTCTTTTAATATAGGCCTATAATGATTTAGTTTGTCTTGTGTTAAAGAGATATCGTTGATGGCTATTGTATAACCTTTTGCATGCAGTTGTTGAACGCGCTCTATGACACGCTCATTTATCTCTACAGATTCTAAAATAGTAAAGACAAAAAGGTTATTTGGAATAGTGAAAATGATGTCATGCATCAAAAACTTTTGATCAATTTTAACAAAAGCAGGGTGGTCACCTAAAAGTGACTTGGCACCAAATTTATTTAAGATGTTATTGAGTACCGAAGCACTGGCAAATCTATTATCAGTGATATTACTCTCTTTATGTTCATCACGGTAGAGAACTTCATAAGCATAGAGTTTAGATTTTAAGTTGATAATGGGCTGTCTGCCAAGGTATACTGTTGCCATAATATGTCTCTTTTAATTATTAAGTAATTTCATTATATCTAAGAGTGACAGAATATAGTGTTAAGTTTTGTTTATTAGTGTCTTTATAAGATGTGATATTACAAGAAGTGTCATGTAGAGCGCCCCAACTGTGAAAAGGATAAACGTGGCTCCTTTGATGTATATGAAAAATTCAAATCCATAGAGAGTCATCAATCCAGAACTGAGGTTTAACAGTGCGGTTACAAACAGTAGAACAGCTGGTTTTAGTAGCTTCTTTTTATCCTGTGTAAAAATAAGAAAATGTAGCAAGACCATAATATAAATACCCATTCCTGCCAGATGTGGATATATATGTTCTAAAATCCCAAAATAACTTTTTGGATTTTGAAACTTGGCTTCATTTCCAAGGTAGTAAATACTTATGGCTTCAGGGCTTAGTCCGATATTTTTTACAAATAGAATCACACCACTTAAGAGTATTAGAAATGAAAAAATTGAAAAGTAAAAAACTATGAGACGGTAAGATGTTTGATTCATAGGAGTTTTTTAAAGCTTACTATTGAAAATAGAAGCGCAATTGTATGCCAGAGTGCAAAAGTGAAAATATAGGCATTTATAAAAAGTGCTGATGTATAAAAAGCCAGTAATAAAAATCCTAATGTCGCCAGCGCGCTGATAAACAGTACTGATATAAGTCTATTGGTTGTTTTTGAGCCACCCATAACTCGGGTATAAATAGAACTCAGTAGGGTTAAACTCATCATCATAAAAAAGATATCAGCATGAATCATTTCAAGAAGAGTACCCTCATTGATTCCCTCTATATACTCCTCTTCATTACCATAAAGCGTGCTTGATATAGATTCTAAATTGAGACCAATTAAGGTGTCCTTGATAGCAATATCAACCAGAAGAAAAAGCGTTAAAAAAAACAGCATCCCTAAGAGTAGGGCACGCATTTGTGTATGTTTAGAAAGATCTTTTATCAGTGTAAAACGCATCTATTTTTTAATGACCACATCAAAAATAGATAGAGCGAGACGTGCGCCATCAGTGAGGTTGCGCGCTGAGAGCGTCGCCCCTGAAATGGTAGGGATATCTTTACCAACGCGTAAGGTGTCATTAATAGTTTTAGTCTCAAAAAGTTTGATGTAATTTTGATTTGGGATGTATTCGTGAGGTTCATTGAAGGCTATAATCTCAATACTTTTTACAACACCATCACGTGTCATCATATATAAAACAGACGCCGTTTTTGAACGTACCTTTCGTGTAATCAAAACACCATAACCCACTTTTTTACTCTCTATCGTTGCCGTAAATATACGATAAATTTTAGTATCAAGTTTCATCTTAGCGCGCTGCTGTATATTCTGTGCTTTATCTTTGGAAAGTAAAATATTTTTTTTACTGACTACAACATGAGAACCAAAGGCAGCTTGCATTGCGTCATGTGGTGTGATAATAACCTTCGCACTCAAAGTGAGTGAAAAAGTCAGTAGAAGCGTAGAGAGTAAAATAAACTTATTGAACATAATTTCTCTTTTATTTTTTACGAATTTTAGCATAAAGGCTTAGAATATAAAGCCCATACTTACACTTGCTGTTTGGTATGAAGTATCATCATTTGGTTTTTGTGTAACTTTAAAATCAGTTTTAAGAACCACTTGCTCTTGAGGAAAGTAATTTAGTCCCACAGTATAGTTTTGTTTATGATCTTTAGTTGTTCCATCGGCCAGTTTTCCAGACTGTTCATAAGACTCGATTTGAGCAAAGGCTAAGAATTTTTTTGTAGACTCAGTCAACGAGAGGAGGTCATAAGAGACATTTAGATATCCACCATCACCACTTTCAACAGCATCAGCGGAAAAATTTTCAGCATTTGAGCGTGAAAGACCAGTGTAGAGTCCATAAACTCTCAATGCATCTAAACTATAGTCCATGTGTACGTCCCACATCAAAAGGTTTGAATCACTAACAACATCGGCCTTGGCTGACTTTCCGTAGTAGATAGAAGCACCAGTTGTTAAACCTGCTGTTCCTGTGTAATCTAAGCGCGCTACTGTCGCTACTTCTGCATTTTTATTGTCCCAAGATCCACCACGACCATTACGTGCCCATTTTGATCCATCTGCTTCGGTATTGAGTGCACTCACCATAGCGACCTTATAGGCAAACATGTCTTCAGCCATATTTCCAAAGACCATGGCACCATTTTCATTCCATGTTGAGGGAATAAGGTATTTCTCAACCTCTGGACGTTGAACGGTAGTAAATAGTGTCGGCTCGTGACGTTCATTGATCAGACCCATTGGCACTAAGAAGTTACCCACACGTATATTGGCGTAGTCATTAATAAGAAAGTCAAGGTACATAAACTCAACTTTAACGTACTCTCCATCTCCAGAAACAGAAGCTCCCCCATGTTCAAATTCGATCTCTGTATTTAAAATGATTTTATCTGAAAACTTATAACCGATGTAGGGTACAAAACGGTACAGTGAAGATTTTGTTCCCCCACCGTTGTTTTGCTTTTGAAAGTACATCTCACCATATCCACCGACAGAAAGAGGGTTCTCACTAAAGTAAACTTTTGATGCGGCGATTCCTAATCCTGAAAATGATTTTCCCTCTTCAACTGAAGTGTTAAAACCTGTTTGAAGATTACTTGTCTCATCAATTAAAACATCTGTTTTCTCTTGAAGTTCTTGGATTTGAGCCTTAAGATCACTCATCTCGTCGGCGTACAGTGTATGTGTTAATGCTGCTGTTAAGCTCAGTACTAATAATTTTGATTTCATTTTATTTCCCTTGATTTTCATACTGATAATTAGTATCAATATATTTTTATGGGATTGTAG
>JADGDM010000039.1 GCA_016744905.1 Sulfurimonadaceae bacterium
TTTACTAGAACATCAATAATAATAACAAGGATTAATTATGGAAGAAAAAAACGAATTAAGTGATATCTTACTTACCAAGGGTGCTGGTAGTGGTGGAAGTAAAAAAGTTCTTGTAGCTGTTGCTTCATTGGCTATTGTCTTAATCATTGTTATTGTTATTATGGGTAAAAGCTCAGGAGGCACTTCAAACCTTCCGCAAGCCGTACTTCCACCTGAACCTGTTCAAGAAGAGATGATCGAAGAAGATCCACTTTTTGAACCAGTAGAAGTTGTTGAAGAAGATATCTCTGTTGAAAATGATAACCTTGATAAAATTGCTCAAAAATTGAAAGAGCAAACATTAAGAGAAGAGTCACAAACTAAAGAGATTGAAGAAGAAGAAGTTACTATTGTTGAAGAACCTATCATCGTAGAAGAGCCTGCTCCAGTAGTAAGAAAAAAAGTAGCGCCAAAAAAATCAGTGAGTAAAAAACCTTCTAAAACTGTTCATGGAAAACACTATGTTCAAGTTGGTTCATTTACACGTTTTGAACCAAATAAAAAGCTTTTAAATGCCATCAAAAATGCTGGGTATGCGTATACATACCACGAAGTTACACGTAATGGGAAAGTAAGTAAGAAAGTCCTTGTTGGTCCATTCAACACAAAAGCAGAAGCTAAAAAAGCATTAAGTGGCATTAGAAAACGCATCGAAAAAGGTGCCTTCATTACAAAGGTGTAACTTGATACACTCTAAACAATTTATACTGGATGAATTTGCCCCTATTGCAGTTTATCAAAAAGTAAAAAAACACTGTCAAAGAGAAGTTACCTTTCTTTTTGAGAGTGCTGGAAACTCTGATGGAAACTATAGTTTTATTACTATCGGAGCGCGCCAAAGACTTCAGTATAAAAACAATCAAACACTCTACACTGATGAAAAAGGAAATAAAAACCTTTTAGATCAAAATCCTTTTGACTTTTTAAAATCTTACTATAAAGACATCGACACTTCTATTTATAAAAAAGCATGTAAGGAGCTTAATGTTGGCTATGTTGATGGTTTTATTGGCTATATAGGGTATGACATGGTTCAAGTATTTGAGCCTACATTACAAAAGCATATGCAAGATCTTAAAGATGAACTAGACACTCCTGACTTAGATTTAATCTTGCCACAAATAGTACTTATCTATTCGCATAAAGACCATAAAATTACACTGCTCAGCGCGCTGAATGATAAAGAAGACATGTTTAATGAAATTGAAGTATTGCTTAAATCACCCTACACTTACACACCACTGCAAACAGTGACTTTTGAAGATGAAGGAAGCTTTGCTTTTTCAAAAAATCAATTTTTTGACATGATTGCTAAAAGTAAAGAGATGATCCGTAGTGGTGATGTCTTTCAAGTTTTAATGACCAATCGTTTTACTAGAGAAGGTGATGTTGACCCTTTTAGTTTTTACCGTATTTTAAGAACTAAAAACCCATCTCCCTATATGTTTTTACTAGATTTTGAAGACTTTAGTATAGTAGGTAGTTCACCAGAAGTTATGGTTCGTCTAAGTGAGGGAGAAATTCTTCTTCGTCCTATTGCAGGAACACGTAAACGCGGTGAAAACAAAGAACAAGACTATGCCTTAGAGCTTGATCTTCTTGATGATAAAAAAGAGCTGGCAGAGCATCTGATGCTCATCGACCTTGGTCGCAATGATGTCGGTCGTGTTGCCAAACCTGGTTCGGTTAAAGTTGAAGATATGATGCACGTAGAGAAATATTCACATGTAATGCATATTGTGACTGATGTTGTTGCCAAACTCGATGAAAATAAAGATATGTTTGATCTGTTTATGGCAACTTTTACAGCAGGAACCATGACGGGAGCTCCAAAAATCAGAGCTATGGAATTGATTGCAGAGTATGAAAAACTTAAACGCGGTTTTTATAGTGGATCCATTGGTTACTTTGGTTTTGATGGAAATATGGACAGTGCCATTACCATTAGAACCGCCATGGTAAAAGATAAAAAAGTTATCTTACAAGCCGGTGCAGGTATTGTTGCCGATTCAGTACCAGAATCTGAATACCTTGAAGTCCATAATAAGCTTGGCGCACTGATGAGTTCACTCGAAGACTTAAAGGCTTAACATATGCCCCATATTCTCCTTCTGGAAGACGATCTAACCTTAGCGGAAACTATGATCGATCTTTTAGAAGATGAGTCTTTTACGGTTACTCATGCACAAGATGGACAAGAAGCCCTAGATTATAGTTATGCTCAAAGTTTTGATCTCTTTATCTTTGATGTAAATGTCTCTTATATTAATGGTTTTGAACTTCTAAAAAGTCTACGAACAGCCAATGATGAAACTCCTGCGATTTTTATCACTTCCTTAAATGACATTGCTTCACTTTCTCGTGGTTTTGAAGTAGGTGCGGATGATTATTTAAAAAAACCTTTTGATTTTGATGAACTACTAATTCGTATTGATGTTATTTTTAAGAGAAAACACAATCTATCAAGTAATGAAATCATCTTTGATGATTTTAGTTTTGATTTGAAAAAAGATGAACTGTATAGAGAATCAAAATTTGTACATCTCTCAAAAGTAGAACTCAAAATCACTAAAATGTTTTTTAAAAATCTAAACAGTACTTTGACGAAGGATGATATCCTGTACGAACTCTCTCATGAAACCCAAAGTAGTGATGGTGCCCTGCGCGTACATATTAATAAACTACGTAAAATTGGTCTGCCTTTAACAACTATTAAAGGGATAGGTTACCGACTTGGTTAAACATGAGAAAAATGCTTTTGCAAAGTTCTTTTTTACCTATTTTCTAAGTGTTGCTCTTCTTATTTTAGCTGCGGGACATTTTTACTATAAACAAGCAGATGCACAACTGATAAAAGATGAGCATTTTTCACTTATAGGATTTGCTAAACGTCTGAAGATGTATGATGTAATTGAAGATCAAAAACTCTTTCAATACACTATTATCGAGCATGAGATACCCAACTATAGTATCAAAAACTTTAGACTCAAAGAGCATTACTTTATAAAATTGGTGCCACACAATACACAAAATCGTTATATTGAAATCAAAAAACTAGACACACTTTATCTAAAACGCAAAAAACTAATTATGCTTGATATTTTAAGTATAGAGTTGGCCCTATTGGCTGTATTCGCAATTTTGTCCTATTTCTTAGCTTATAATGCCCTCAAACCCTTGCGCGCCAGTATTAAAAAACTTGATGATTTTTCAAAAGATCTTATTCACGATTTAAACACCCCAGTTACTTCGATGGGGCTCAATATAAAACTCCTAGAAAAAAGAGTTGAACTGCAAGACAATAAAGCCCTACTTCGACTTAATAAAAGTCTTTCAGAAATTTCTGAACTTCATCAAAACCTTACTATACTGCTACAAGAGGAGACCTTTCTTTTTGAAGAGATTAATATTTGTGAATTGGCACATGAAGTAGCCAACGACTATACAAAACTTTATCCAAGGCTCTCATTTAAATTTGAATGTAATAACTTAAAAAGTAAGGTCAATACACAGGCTTTAAGGCAAATAATACACAACCTACTTTCAAATGCTTGTAAATATAATAAAGACCGCGGTTCTATCACCCTTAAATGCGATAAGAATACACTTTATATTAGTGATACAGGGTTGGGTATAGAAGATACAAAAAAGATCTTTGAACGCCACTACAGTGAACATAATAAGCAAAGTGGTATCGGCCTTGATATTGTTAAGCGTCTATGCGAAGCTTTAGATATAGATATCAGAGTCACTTCAAATAAGACAGGAACCACTTTCTCATTAACGTTTAACTAACACATTTTATATAAGATTCTAAAATATCTTAAATTTTGGAGTCACCTATGAAAAAAGATTGGCGCGTTGGCGTTGAAAAACAGTTTGAACTTCTTTCAAATCTTATATTCGAACATAAGTATATTGTTTTTATTTCTATGCTATTTATGGTCTTTGCCTTAGCCAGCAATATCCCTAAAATCACCTTTGATACATCAACAGAAGGTTTTTTATATAAAGACGATCCTGTTATAGTTGAATATGATGCTTTTAGAAATCAGTTTGGACGTGATGAAAAAATCATTATTGCTGTTAAGACTAAAGATGTATTTGATTCTGAATTTTTACAGAAGCTTTTTAAACTTCATGAAGAGATTGAAGCCAAAGTTCCTTATATCAAAGAGGTAAACTCTTTGAAAAATGCTAGAAAAACAACAGGAAATGCGGATGCATTAATAGTTGATGACCTTTTTCAAGATGGTGATGAAAAAAATCAAAATCTTATTGAGAATATTAAAACATATGCCAGTGCAAACCCAATCTACAAAGATCTTTATATTAATTCAGATGCGACGTTTACCACTATCATGATAACGACCAATACCTATACATCAATAAATGAGTCACAGAGCAGTGTTGATAATTTTAGTGAAGGTTTTGAAGATGATTTTGCTGATGCTGATGAAGAGTCTTCTAAAGAAGTACTGGATTTTATTAGTGTGGGGGAAACTAATGAGATGATTTTAAAAATTGAAGAGATTATTGAAACGTATAAAGATGATAACTTCAAGATTTATGATGCAGGTTCACCCATTGTAACCAAAAACCTGCAATCAACACTCATGGCGGATATGTCTAAATTTATTTTATACATTATATTAACTATCTCCATCTTACTATTTTTAATGTTCAAACGTATTGGTGGTATTGTATTGCCTCTTTTAGTGGTTATCTTCACCTTAATTGCAACCATTGGTTCTATGGCACTAGCCGGCTCACCGATTACGTCTATGACACAAATATTACCATCACTTCTACTCGCTGTTGGTGTTGGTGCTTCTGTTCATCTTCTCTCAGTATTTTATCAACACTTTAATAAGACGGGTGATAAAAAAGCGTCTATTGCTTACGCACTAGGCCACTCAGGTTTAGCTATTGTTATGACTTCTGTGACTACAGCAGCCTCATTATCCTCATTTATCTACTCTGATATCGCACCTGTTAGCGCGCTGGGACTGTTCAGTGCGCTGGGTGTTATCTTTGCCCTATTTTTAACCATTATCTTACTTCCTGCCATGTTGGCTATTGTACCGATGAAGCCACATGAACATGAAGAGGAAGAAGAACATAATGGGATCTTAGATAAAACCATAGACGCACTGGGTAACTTTTCAATCAACCACCCTAAGATGGTTGTTTCTAGCGCCGTTCTCCTTATCACCGTCTCTATTCTCTTTACAACACAGATGCAATTTTCACATAATCCCCTACACTGGTTTAAAAAAGACAATACTGTGCGTATCAATACAGAGACTATTGACAAAGAGTTACGTGGTTCGATTAGTATTGAAGTCGTCTTAGATACGGGTAAAGAAAATGGTGTTTATAATCCTGAATTTTTAAATGCTATAGAAGAGGTTACAAAAACTATCTATACATATAAAGGTGAAAATTACTTTATCGGTAAAATAGTCAGTATTAATGATGTCTTAAAAGAGATACATAAGGCACTGAATGAAAATCGTGATGATTTTTATGTGATCCCTCAAGATCCTGATCTTATTGCTCAAGAATTTTTACTTTTTGAAAACAGTGGAAGTGATGACTTAGAAGATATTGTAGACTCACAATTCTCTAAGACACGACTCAGTATTAAAGCCCCATGGGTTGACTCAATAGAGTACGTTCAACTACTTGACGACATTGAAGTTTTACTTGCTGATAAATTTGGAAAAGATGTCAAAGTCTCTATTACAGGAACACTTCCTATTTTGTCAACCACTATTGTAAAATCTATTAAAAGCTCGATTGACAGTTATACCATCGCTTTTGCAGTGATTGCACTCTTGATGGTTTTACTTATTGGTAACTTTAAACTTGGCCTATTAAGTATGTTACCAAATTTAACGCCAATTATGTTTGGTGTCGCATTTATGGTGGTGTTCGACCTCCCCTTAGATATGTTCACGATTCTTATCGGTGCTATCGCTATTGGGATGGTGGTTGATGATACCATTCACTACATGCATAACTTTAAGCGTTACTACACTCAGACTAATGATGTTGACGAGTCTATTCGTCTTACCCTCCACTCGACTGGACGCGCCATCTTTATCACCTCCATAGTACTAAGTTCTGGATTTTTTGTCTTTATGTTCGCAAGTATGACAAATCTTTTTAACTTTGGACTTATTACTGGTGTAACAGTACTCATGGCAATGTTAACGAATCTTACAGTCACAGGTTCAATGATGAAACTCACAATAAAAAAGGATAAATAATGTTTAACTTCAAAAAAACTCTAGTAACGGCAGCAATGCTTCTTCCACTGACACTCAGCGCGCTGAGCATAGACGAAATTGTTAAAAATGTAGATGATCGAGATACGGGTGATAATTCAACCGCCACCATGACAATGACTTTAATTGATAAAGGCGGTAACAAACGTATCCGATCAATGAAAAAGTTTGCAAAAGATTATGGAGAAGATACCAAATCAGTCATTTTCTTTCTTAGCCCTAGTGATGTGAAAAACACTGCTTTTCTAACGTATGATTATGGTGATGCTTCTAAAGATGATGATCAGTGGCTTTATCTACCAGCACTAAAAAAGAGCAAACGTATCGCTTCTAGTGATAAAAGTGCTAGTTTTATGGGTTCAGACTTTACCTACTCAGATATGACGTCTCGTACGATTGAAGATTACACTTATAAAATTGCTAAAGAGAGCAAGGTTAATGGTAAAAAAGTATGGATCATTGAGAGTGTTCCTAAAACACAAAAAACAGTTGATGAGACAGGATATAAAAAATCATTTATGTTTGTTGACCAAGACAACTTTGTTGTTATTCGTGCGATGCACATCTTGGTCGATGGTGGTAAGAAAAAATATATGGACGTTAAAAGTTTAGAAAAAATTGATGGTGTTTGGGTAGCAACAAAGATAGAGATGAAAACTAAAAAAGGTAAGCAGACAGTTCATGCAACGATTTTAGAACTTCAAGATTCTAAATTCAATCAAAACTTAAAAGACTCTTTCTTTACAGTTAGAACAATCGAGAAAGGCCTATAGAGTGCGTACTTTAAAGGGTTTGTTGAGTATTTTAATATTATTCAATATCACTATTTATGCGGATGATTTAGATGATGCTATGGGTGGCTTTGATGATGAACCCAGCGCGCTAAGTGAAAGTTCTGAACTGGATGATATGGATATGAGCGGTTTTGATGATGAAGCTGAAGAAAATGTATCAACCTCTAGTATTGTACAAGAACCAGAAGAAGACCCTTTTTATACATTTAGTGGTAGTGTAAGCTTTTTGGGTGCGTATAACTATTCACAGAAAGCACCTGTTGCTTCACCAGATCCGAGAGATGTTACTATGGACTTTAGAGGACTTTCTCGTGCAAGAACCAAACTTAATCTAAATCTCGATATGAAACATGGAGACAACTGGAAATCACGAATCGAAGTCATGGGCTTTTATGATGCTTCTTTTGCCCTACATGGACGTGATGGTTATTCAGAAGATGTCTTAGATGCCTATGAAACATTTTACCAAACAAAAGATGTCTACATTCAAGGTTCGCTCAATGATAGCGTTGATCTAAAATTTGGTAGACAAGTAGTTATTTGGGGTAAATCAGACTCTATTCGTGTGACTGATATTATTAACCCTATGGATAACAGAGAGCCAGGGATGGTAGATATTGAAGATCTGCGCCTGAGTGAAACGATGACCAAACTTGATTACTTTTTTGGTGATTACGCACTCAGTGGAATCATTATTCATGAGCCACGTCTTGAAATCGAGCCAGCCTTTGGTAGTGATTATCGTCCTCGTGATATATTTGGGCAACCAATTCCTGATTCTAAATTTCCAGAACGTATTGAACCGGCCTTAAGTTTAGACAATACTCAGTTTGCACTAAGTTTAGATGGTCGTTTTAGTGGTTGGGATCTCTCTTTATACGCTGCGAATGTACTCAACTCAAGATGGGGCGTACAATTTGGGGAGCCACTTCCTAATGGACAAAAAACCATTGAATCTAGAACCTATGAAAAGATATATATGACAGGTATTGCAACCAATGCTGTGGTTGGTTCATGGTTACTCAAAGCAGAAGCCGCTTATTTAATGGATATCGACTATAGAACAACTACAGAGAATAAAAATCGTCTTGACGTATTGGTTGGCGCAGATTATTCTGGATTTTCTAAAACAGTATTGTCCCTAGAGTTAGCAGATCGCTATATCTTTGATTATGAGCCACATATGGTTTACGCCTTTGACTTTGCCAGAGAACAGTCTATCCAAGGCGCTATTCGTGGATCATATACTTTTGATAACGACAATGCGACAGTAACTTACCTACTTTCACTTTTAGGTGGAAATGGTTTAGGAAATATTATCGATGGTGGTTTCCAAAGAGTATGGATTGATTATAAATATAGTGATGACATTCAGCTCAATGCAGGTTTGGTTGATTATATTGGAGGCGATGGAACAATCCCTTTTTACAATGCAATCGAAAACAATGACAGAGTCTTTGCCGAGATTCAATATAGCTTTTAAGGACAAAATATGAATAAAATACTTTCAACGTTAATACTCCTTGCACTTTCATTAAGTGCCAGTGAAACAAAAGTTTTAGACAATCTTATTTTAGAAGATAAAAATGGTGGAATGGTACTCGACAACAGTGCTTGGAATGCCCATATCTTTAAAGGTAAAACAACACTTTTAATGTATGTTGACCCAGATGAACAACCAAAGGGGGAAATTTTCAAATCAACTATTGTGGATTTGAGTGCTAATTACCCTGAAGATCAATTTCAAATCGTGGTGATTTTGAATCTTGATGCTACATGGAAACCTAATGCCCTTATTCAAAAACTGGTTAAAGGCAAAATAGAAGAGTTTCCTAGACGTAGTTTTGTCCTTGATAAAAAATCTATTTTAGTCAATACATGGAATCTACCTACCGATGAGTATAATGTTTTACTTCTAAATCACAATGCAGAAGTTATAGTTCATCATGCTGGCAAATGGGATACAAAACAGATAGAAGAGTTCAAAACAGCTGCTACAAAACAACTTAAAGAGAGCCTTTAAAAAGCGTCTCTATAACCCCACTTTAAATCTAGCGCGCTACAATCTCTTATGCGCTTAGATTTCACCAATACTTCCATGTCTTTTATTATCGAAACTCTTCAAGAGTTACTTGAAACACAAGATATAATTAGCTTTACGACTATCAATCCCGATATTGCCAGTGCTCAGAACAATACCCAAACCATTATCTATAACAATCGCCACTATATTTATAGAAGTTATAAGGCATGGACCTCGCTTGCTGAGATACTTTTTTGTACGATGAAGACGCCTAAAATTCTTGATAATAATTGTGTAGAGATAATATTGGTTAAACTCGATACTCAAAACTCTTTTCATACCAAGACGGTTGAAAAAGAGAAAGAGAAGTATGGGGTAGATTCTAGTTTTTTTGAGATAGATAAGATGCAAGAACCCAGCTTTATACATTACTATAAAGAGGCACTTAAAAATGTCAAAGTTGAAGATAGAAAAAACATTTTAAACCTTGGTATCAATGGTGGGGATGAATTTCAAGTTATTAAAGATATTCTTGATATTAAAAAATATGATACCTTGAATCTACTTGGAATTGATTACTCTCAAACTGCTATAGAACATGCTCAGAGCCGTTTTAGTGAGAACAATGTAAGTCTACTTGCCCATGATATCAATGATATTGACAGTTTAAATCTCGAACCGCATGATCTTATCATCACCATAGGAACCTTACAATCCGCCAGTCATAATTTTAAAACCTATTTTATGCACCTGATTCAGAATTATCTTAAAAAAGATGGTGCCATAATTCTTGGTTTTCCCAACTGTCGCTGGATTGAAAATGAGATGATATATGGAGCAAAAGCACCGAACTATCCTTATTCAGAACAGAGTATTTTATATAATGACGTCATGTTTTGTAAAAAGTATCTTCAACAAAAAAAATTCAGAGTGACCCTTACGGGTAAAGAGTATCTATTTTTAACGGCTACTTCTTTTAATAAAAACCAATAGTAAAATAAATAACATATTTTTTAACGCTTATTTAAAGAGATAGTTCGCTAGAATTAACAAAAATGTTATTTTCAGGAGTCATTATGAACTTAGGCACCATTAAAGCAAAATTTATTATCAATCTATCTTTAGCCATTGCCTCACTCTTCTTCACCCTTTTTATTGCGTATAGTATTGCCTCCAATAGTATCCATAATATTATGGAAAAAGATATCTCTTCCATAGCTATCTCTTTAGAAAATACCATTAATTATATTTCCCAAACTGATAAAGAAGCGTATAAAAATGATAAATTCAAAGATGCACTTCATACCCTCAAGGTCGGGAAAACAGGTTATGTCTATCTTATCTCCGCTGAGGGAACCTTATTGGTACATCCAAAAAAAGAGGGAAAAAGCCTGAAAAACACCTCTTATGGTGCGTATATTATCTCTCACAAAGAGGGTGGTGTTCACGAATATACTTCAAGTACTACCGGTCAACATAAAATCGCTGCTTTTAGATATATCCCTTTATGGGATGCTTTTATTGTCCCCGGTGTTAACAAGGCCGATTATTTTGAAGAGATTAAGTCAGAATTTATTTACTACTTCTCCATTTTACTTATGGCCTTTATTTTTATCCTAGTGGTTGCCAACTATCTCACTGGGAATTCAATTTTAAATAATCTTAACCGTATTCAAGGTGTGGCACATAATTTAAGTGATGGAGAAGGTGATCTTTCAAAACGTCTACCCGAAGAGGGACAAAATGAGATGAGTGATGCCAGCCATAACGTTAACAACTTTATTAGTAAAATTGAAGATACCGTCGTCAGTATTCAAGAAGACAGTAACTACTTAACATCGATGTTGACTTCACTCAAAGACTTAACCACCATTTTAAGGACTAAGACAGCAGATACCGACTCGATGGCTACCTCCTCCATGGATTTACTAGGAACCATTCGAACTTCCTTAGAACGTAGTGTAGAAGGTAGTGCAGAAATCCTTAGTACCTCAAAAGAGAGTCGTACATTTCTAAAAGAGACCAGTTCAGCTATTGAAATCATTACCGAAAAAATTGAAATCACGTCTCAAAACACACAAGATCTTAATGATGAATTCACACAACTCATTCAAGATGCAAGCTCACTCAAAGAGATAACCAGCAGTATTAAAGACATATCTGAACAGACCAATCTTCTTGCTCTAAATGCCGCCATCGAAGCCGCACGCGCCGGTGAACATGGTCGTGGATTTGCTGTTGTTGCAGATGAAGTACGTAAACTTTCAGAAAAAACGAACCATGCTATTGTTGAAATCGAAAGTTCCATCTCTATCTTAATCCAATCCATGGACTCAGCAACTACAAAAATAAATGGCAACAAAAGCATTGTCAATGAACTGGTAAGTGAAGGAAATAATGCCCAAGAAAAAGTTGAAATTGTTTCGCAAAGTATAGATAAAAACTTTACTATTTCAACAGATGGTATGCATACTATTGAATCAATGAAAGATGAAATTATTCAGATAATTGAGCAAATTCAATACATGTCTACCCTCTCATTTGAGAACTCTTCATTTATCGGAGAGGTCGATGATATTGCTACTGAAATTCAAAACACTGAACGTGATATGAGTAATGTTTTAAGTTTTTTCAAATCAAATAAAGAGCTGAAAAACAAGTCGTATCAACGTCCTTCAGAGCAAGACGTTGATACTGAAGATCTCTTCTTCTAAAACTCACTGGATTCACTTACCTTTTTATTACCTTTTTTTCAGTATAATCGCCTAAAAAATTTTAGGACGATTAACTTGAATATTCCATATAATATAATGAAACCTTTTTTGTTTAAACTTGATCCTGAAACTGCGCATCATATGAGTGAATACTTTTTACGTATTCCAAATGCCTCTCCCCTACTTTTCAATCCTTTAACACGTGAAAATTTTGTGACTCATGAGCGTCTGAAACAAAATATTTTTGGTGTTGATTTTTTAAACCCAGTAGGCCTTGGTGCAGGTTTTGATAAAAATGCAACGATGATTAACGGAATGATGGCACTGGGATTTGGGTTTACCGAGATCGGGACCCTTACTCCAAAACCACAAATTGGCAATGAAAAGCCACGCATGTGGAGACACATAGAAGAAGAGACCCTCCAAAATGCGATGGGTTTTAATAATGCGGGCTTAGATGTTATTCATGAGCGTTTAGAAAAAATCTACCCCTTTACTACCCCAATCGGTGTCAATGTTGGTAAAAATAAAACCACTTCGGAAGATGATGCTATCAGCGACTATACCACGCTTATAAAAGCACTTCATACTTTAGGTGACTATCTTGTTATCAACATCTCTTCCCCTAATACACCAGGCTTAAGAGACTTGCAAAATGAAGCTTTTATATCAGAGTTGTTTAAACAAGCGAAGGCCATTACAAATAAACCTATTTTACTAAAAATCGCTCCAGATATGGAAATACGTGACGCAGTAGAATTGACAAGTATGGCCGTTGATAAGGGTGCTGATGGAATTATCGCAACCAACACTACGATCGACTACTCTTTAGTTAAAAGTCCCTTTGATCGTGGTGGTTTAAGTGGCGCTGTTCTAAAAGAGCAAAGTTTTAAAATATTTGATGCTATTGCTGCTGAACTCTATGGAAAAACCACACTAATTTCAGTCGGTGGAATTGACAGCGCTGAAGAAGCGTACAAGCGTATCAAGTCTGGTGCTTCGCTGGTTCAAGTACTCAGCGCGCTGATCTTTAAAGGTCCACATCTTATTCGTGATATTAATCATGGATTGATTTCTCTATTAGAACGTGATGGATTTGAAAACATCACTCAGGCTATCGGAAGTGCACGTTAATGAAAAAAATACTACGTACAACACTATTATCAACTATATTCACACTAGGAACCGTTATGGCCTCTTCACTACCTCAATACGAGACAAAAACTTTAGACAATGGATTACAAATTGTAGTCATCCCAATGGAAAATGACAGTAATGTCATCTCTACAGATATATTTTACAAGGTGGGTTCACGTAATGAAGTGATGGGTAAAACCGGAATCGCACACATGCTTGAGCATATGAACTTCAAATCATCTAAAAACCTAGAAGCAGGTCAATTTGACAATGAAGTTAAAGGAATGGGTGGTGTTTCAAACGCTTCAACTGGTTTTGACTTCACACACTACTTTATCAAATCAAGTTCAGGCAACTTAGATAAGTCATTAGAACTTTTCTCAGAGTTAATGCAAAACCTTAAACTTCAAGACGAAGAGTTCCAACCAGAACGTAACGTTGTTGCTGAAGAGAGAAGATGGAGAACAGACAACAATCCTCTAGGATATCTTTACTTTAGAATGTTCAACAATGCCTATATCTACCACTCATACCACTGGACACCGATTGGTTTTATGAATGATATTCAGACATGGGAAATTGAAGATATTAAAAGTTTTCATGAAACTTACTATCAACCTAAAAATGCGATTCTCATCGTAACAGGTGATATTAATGCAACAACAGTATTTGACTCAGCATCAAAATACTTTAAAGAGATCAAAAACGTTAAAGACATTCCTGATGTGAAATTCATCGAGCCTGAGCAAGATGGTGCAAAACGTGTTATCGTTGAGAAAGACAGTGAAGTAGAGATGGTTGCGATCAATTATCATATTCCAAACTTTCAGTCTGAAGATCAGGTAAAGCTTTCTGCTATTTCAGAGATACTAAGTTCAGGTAAAAGCTCACGTCTTTATCAAAAACTCGTAGATGAAAAACAACTTGTCAATCAAATCTATGCATATAACATGGAAAACATTGATGCAGGTCTGTATATCTTTTTGGCTGTTTGTAATCCTGGTGTTAAAGCAGAAACAGTAGAAAAAGAGTTGCTTGAAGAGATAGAAAAAATCAAAACGGAACTGGTAAAAGAAGAAGAGTTGGCAAAGGTTAAAATCGGAACTAAATCTGACTTTATCTACTCTTTAGAGAGTTCAAGTTCAGTCGCCAATCTTTTTGGTAGCTACCTTATCCGTGGTGATGTTAAACCACTTATGGAATATGAAGACGCCATTAATAAACTCGAAGTTAAAGAGTTAAAAGAGGTAGCCAACAAATACTTCCAAACAAAAAATTCAACCACCGTAATACTTAGAAAAGGAAAATAGATGAGAATTTTAGAAGGATCGAGTACTGCACTGATCACACCATTTAAAAATGGAAAATTAGACGAGGCTAAATACGCTGAACTTATTTCACGACAGATAAACAACGGTATCAATATCGTATGTCCCGTAGGAACTACTGGCGAGAGTGCAACACTCACACATGAAGAGCATGTTCGATGTATCGAAATCGCTGTTGAAGTATGTAAACCTACCGAAGCAAAAGTTCTTGCTGGTTCAGGTAGTAATGCAACTGCTGAAGCAGTTGACTTAGCCATTCATGCACAAGAACTCGGTGTTGATGCTATCTTTTCAGTGAGTCCATATTATAACAAGCCGTCTCAAGAGGGATTGTATCAACATTACAAACTCATTGCTGAATCAGTTCCTGATCTTCCAGTGATGCTTTATAATGTTCCTGGACGTACAGGAGTGGATATCAGTGCGGATACAACGATTCGTCTTTTTGATGATGTGAAAAATATCTTTGGTGTTAAAGAAGCAACGGGTTCACTCGAGCGCACTATTGAGTTACTTTCTCGCCGCCCTGATCTTTGTATCTTTAGTGGTGATGATGCTATTGACTACCCTATTTTAGCAACAGGTGGTGCGGGTAGTACTTCGGTAACTTCTAACTTAATGCCAGACCTTAAAAGTCAGTTGGTAAAAAAAGCACTGAGCGGTGACTTCGCTGGTTCACAAGCAATCAATGATAAACTTTATGCACTCAACAATGTTATGTTTTGCGAAGCAAACCCTATCCCTATTAAAGCAGCGATGTATATCGCTGGACTACTTGATACTTTAGAGTATAGACTTCCTCTGGTTGCACCCAGTGCTGCAAATATGAAAAAAATCGAAGAAGTTATGAAAAATTACGAAATTAAAGGATTATAAGATGGAGCAAACTATGAAAGATAAAACACTATTTATCAGTGGTGGAACACGTGGAATTGGTAAAGCAATTGTTTATGAATTTGCAGCAAAAGGTGCTAATGTAGCATTTACTTATGCGTCAAGTGCAGATACTGCTAATGAAATTATTGCTGATATCGAGTCTCAATACGGTGTAAAGTGTCGTGCTTATAAACTAAATATTTTAGAACCTTTAACGTATAAAGATGTTTATAAAGAGTTTGATGAAGACTTTGATCGTTTAGATTATTTTATCTCTAACGCTATCATCTCTGGGCGCGCTGTCGTTGGTGGCTTTGCTCCATTTATGCGTCTTAAACCTAAAGGTCTAGGTAACATCTATACAGCAACGGTAGAAGCATTTGTGGTTGGTGCTCAAGAAGCAACAAAACGTATGGAAAAAACAGGTGGTGGATCTATCATCTCTATGAGTTCAACAGGTAACTTGGTTTACACACCAAACTACTCAGGCCATGGAACCAATAAAGCAGCGGTAGAAACTATGGTTAAATATGCAGCCGCAGAACTTGGTGAGAAAAATATTCGTGTTAATGCAGTATCTGGTGGTCCAATTGACACAGATGCACTTAAAGCATTCCCTAATTACGAAGAAGTAAAATCAGAAGTAGTTAATCGCTCTCCGCTTTCACGTATGGGTGACGCAACTGATTTAACAGGTGCATGTTCATTTCTATGTTCAGATGCCGCTTCATGGTTAACTGGTCAAATTATCGTCATTGATGGTGGTACCTCATTCCAGTAATTTGAACGGAGTTTGAGCAAAAGCCCAAGCCTCCTACGTTAACACTGGGTTCTCTTCAGCAGAGAGCTCAAAAACACTTTTATAAACTTTAACTTCAACTCAATTTTTGATTTTAATTTAGAGTTTAATTTAATAATTTTTACAAGGAACTTATTTGTTTAATATACCAAACACCTTAGCTTTTATCCGTCTTTTAATGGCGCCTGTTTTATTTTGGATGTTGCTGACACCAGAGATATTTACAGACAATGGTTTTCATATTACTTGGGCCTACTTTTTTAATACACTGGTTTTTGTGTTGGCGAGTACTACAGATTTTTTTGATGGTTTTGTAGCGCGTGAGTTGGATCAAAAAACTATCGTAGGTGCAATTTTAGATCCTTTAGCGGATAAAATGTTGGTCTTAGCTGCATTTTTAGGACTGATGCTCAGTGGAGATGCTTCTGCTTGGGCAATTTATATCATCATAGTCCGTGAGCTTTTTATCACAGGGCTTCGTACACTCGCCGTTCAAGAAGGTGTTGATGTTAGCGCTTCATGGGCAGGAAAGATTAAAACAGTTGCCCAGATGATTGCCGTTGGTTTTTTAATGATGCACTGGATGGGTGGAGAACTTCTACTTTGGATTTCAGTCGCACTTACACTCTACTCAGGATTTGAGTACCTCTTTGGCTTTGCAAAAGCCTATCAAAAAAACAATCACTAAGGAATCAATTTGAGTTGGTTAGTCTCTTTAGCGGTTTTATCCGCATTAATATTTTTTCATGAATTGGGTCACTATAGTGCAGCGCGCTTCTTTGGTGTCTACGTAGAAGTTTTTAGTATCGGTTTTGGTAAAAAAGTCGCCTCTTTTAAACTTTGGAATACAGAGTGGAGAATAGCTATGATTCCCCTTGGTGGTTATGTAAAGATGAAAGGTCAAGAAGATATGGACCCTCTTAAGGTTTCTGCTGATGATGATTCATACAACACTAAAAGACCTTGGCAACGAATCATTATCCTTCTTGCTGGTCCTGCTGCAAACTTTGTTTTAGCGTTTTTCATCTTTTTAGCCGTAGCTGTTGGTGGTCCACAAGTGGCATCCCCTGTTATTGGACAAGTAGTAAAGGATTCTCCTGCATTTATCGCAGGTGTGGAGACCAATGATACCATCGTCGCTATTAATGGTGTAAAAATAGAAACATGGGAAGCGATGGCAGAGCATATTCAATTCAGTACTTCTACACTTGATATTCAAGTCGAGCGCGCTGGGTTTATTCATAACCTTACTATTACACCAAAAGTCAGTGAATCCAAAAATATGTTTGGTGAAACTATTTACAAACCTATGATTGGTATCGGTTCAGCAGGTGTGAGTCACACCTTGGCTATTGAAGACACGCTTAGCTACGCAACAGATAAAACCATCTGGGCATCAACGATGATCTTTACAGGGCTTAAAAAACTGCTTGTAGGAGAAGTTCCGGCAAAAGAGCTTGGTGGTGTTATAACCATCGTTAAAGTAACCTCAGACGCCAGTGCGCAAGGCTGGATGGCAGTGCTTTTCTTTGCCGCTCTGATCTCAGTAAACTTAGGCGTTTTAAATCTACTCCCTATCCCTGCCCTTGATGGTGGACACATTATGTTTAACATCTACGAGATGATTATGCGTCGCGCACCAAGTGAAGCGATGTTGATGCGTTTGACTGTTGGTGGATGGGTTCTACTTTTCGGACTGATGGGTCTGGGACTTTACAATGATATTACAAGGTTGATGCAATAATGACACAAACAGAATATAAAATACACGTTGATAAAATATATGAAAACATCGAGCGCGCCAGACTTAATCTTAATGCCCACCATATTGTCAAATTGGTTGCGGTCAGTAAGTATAGTGACGTTAAAGCAATTACAAAACTTTATGACATCGGTCAGCGCGCTTATGGCGAGAATAAGGTTCAAGATCTTTTAGTCAAAACAGAAACACTTGATGAACTTCCACTAGAGTGGCACTTTATAGGAAATTTACAAAAAAATAAGATCAACAATCTTATCAAAGCCAATCCATCTCTATTTCAATCACTTGACTCTTTAGCATTGGCATTAGAACTTGATAAACGTTTAAAAACAAACGATATGAATATGGACGCCCTACTTCAGATTAACTCAGCCAATGAAGCGTCAAAGTCAGGTGTCAGCGCGCCAGAAGCGAAAGACATTTATACCCAAATCAGTGAACAGTGTTCAAATATCAACCTTAAAGGGGTGATGAGTATTGGTGCACATAGTGATGATACCAAGGAGATCACTAGAAGTTTTGAACTAACACGTTCTATCTATGATGAACTTGAGGGTGCAAGTATCTGTTCTATGGGTATGAGTGGTGATTATGAGCGCGCTATAGAATGTGGTTCAAACATGTTACGCTTAGGGTCAACTCTTTTTCCAAAAGATTAGACTCTTAACATTGTCCTAATACTACACAGCTACAATAAACTATAAAATAAAGGAATATTATGAAGAAAATGATACCTGCTCTTTTAGCATCTGTACTTTCAGTGGCTACTATTAATGCCGCAGAAGTAGATGGATATAAAGTTTATAAAGACAACTGTAAAGTATGTCATATGGAAAATGTCGACCTTGCTTTTGTAAAGGCAAACTTTAGAAAGTTAAAAGCACCTCCTATTATGGAAGTTTCTAACAGATTACGTGACAATATTATTATTGCTGATGATGACGACGATGTAAAACGTGAGATTACTATTATGTGGATTAAGCACTATATTGAAAATCCAAGTTTAGACTACTCTATGTGTGATCCGGGGGCTATTGATACATTTGGAATAATGCCAACACTTAAAGGTGTTTTAAAAGAAGAAGAGAAACAAGCGGTAGCTGAATGGCTTATCGATGAATTTGAAGATACAAATTTTAAATAACTGATAAATGGGTGCTAACGTACTGCACCCATCTCTGCACCAATAATATTTTGAATAGTTGGTGTAGGCATCATTTCATTATCTTGAATACACTGTTCTGCATCTAACATCTCACCATACTCTTTTTTAATTGCCTCTAATGTATCATGTTCGGGTACTTTTCTAGCCGCAATATAACCAACCAGTGTCCCCATATCATCATACTTATGAGAGACATATACAACAACCCAGTAATACTTTCCATCTTTTCTAAGGTTTTTTACATAACCTTTCCAAGTTTCACCAGTTTTTAGAGTCTCCCACATATTTTTAAAAAGACAACGAGGCATATCGGGATGACGCATGATTGAGTGTACATTACCAACCAATTCACTTTTTTCATACGCACTCATATCTACAAACTTGCGATTTACATAGGTGATACGACCCTTAAGATCTGTTTCGGTAATCATGACTCCACCTTGAAACAGTACCTCTTCTTCATTATTATACATTATCTTATTCCCACTTTTATATAGTTTATAGTGGGATTATAATTACTTATAACTTAAAATAATATAAACTTATAATATATTAACCACCTAGTTTAATTTTTACCTCTTCAGTAGCCATTGTTGGATTCCATCTTGGCTCAAAGACTAAATTTATTTCTGCATTAGTCATCCCTTCAACTCGAAGCGCTGCTTCTTTAACCCAGTTGGTTAACATTTCATGCATCGGACACGCTGGTGTGGATAGCGTCATGGTAACCATTACATTACCTTCATTAACGTCTACATCATAAATTAGACCCATTTCTACAAGATTAAACCCTACTTCTGGATCAATAACCTTTGATATTTCTGCATATATTTTTTCTACTACTTCACTCATTGAGCGACTCCTTTAAATCTAAAAATCGACACGACATTTAACACTAAAAATAGTGCATTTATCACAAATATTCCCAAACCGATATGTAAAACCAACTCATTTTTTAAAACGACACCAGAAACAACAACCAAGGACGCAATTACTTTAATAAAAATCTCAATATACGCCAATCTATCATTTACCATATCCGCAAGCATTGGGACTTTCTCTTTTCCAACAAGAGGCGCAAATTTTTCATTCCATACTAAAAATGGAATAATTTTATAAAAATGTCCACCAAGGAAAAACGAAAGAAATCCAAAAACAAGTAAGGCCATCGCAAAATAAATCATCTCTGTTTGTTGAGATAAAAAACCCAGAGCACTGAGTGTTAAGATCACCATAGAGGCAATCATCTCATACGAGTAAACATCTTGTATCTTACGGACTCTTTTTCTATAAATATCATAAAACATCCAAACTAAAAGTAGTAGCGCGCTGGCAAACATTACATACCCTGCTTCTACGCTAACATAAGATATCACTATACTCAGTAAAGAGACTGCTAAAAGTATCTCTGCAATATTCTCTTTCCAATTGTGAGAGAGCATAAACATAGGTAAAAGAACCGTACCTACACTAATAACTATCAAAAATACAAAACCCATGAGAGTAAACTGTGCATGTTGAACAATCATCGTATGTAAATCACACGCACACCATCCAAAGTGAATCATGCCTAACATCATAATCCCAAAACTTACCCCTGTAAGCAGTAAAAAATGGGCAATAAAGATGTAGTAACTTATCAACTTCCACTCTTTTAATGCCTTAAATGATAAAAGTACATTAATAGCATAAATCAAAAATGAGAGATATAAAATTCCGCCTGCGTAAGCACCTAGTGCATAATACTGTGGCACTATCATAGAAAGACTCAACAAAATCATAGAAGGGAAAAAAAGCATCATATGTAGATATCCCGTCTTTTTTGAAAACAGAGGCACTTCTAAAACGACAGAGATAAGCTGATAAACAGCACCGAAAATCGTACTCATTACAAATCCCAATAGATACAGATGAAGTGAACCAGCGACTTCTAGAGAGTGCATCGAGGTCAAGATATCTTTGGTTAAGAGGAGATTAATAAATGAGAAAAGATAAAATATGACTGCGCCAATAAAAAATGGTAAAACCAGTTTATACGGAGCAGCATTTTGAATGGCTAACATTGAAGAACCTTAATTACCCACTACACTGCGTAGAAGCAAAGTCCGTATTTTCTGCACTGGCACCTTTAAGACGGTAAGTTAATTTAACTGTATCATCTTTCATCTCTTCGATGTCCCATTCATAATCAGCTTCAATCTTTGGAAGCAGACCTTTTGGTACTTGCATATTTATCATTACTAAACGTTTCTGTGCTGAATCAATCATTTTTAATCCAGACATTGCATTCACCATTGGTGCCGGTGGACCCTCTAGAGAAGTGTTAAACTCATAAAAAGTCAATCCATTATCTTCATAGGTTGTAAAAGGAACAGTTGCGCCAGTCACAGGGATAGTTGTTTTTGTCATTTCAAAGCCTTAATAATAATTTTTATAATGTTAGTTAATGTTTTGAAATAATGCCTTGATTTTTATCAACTTTTTGAAATTTCTCTCTTGTTTAGATTGAGTTTAGAGAGGTTTTTTATAATTTCTCTATAAAAATAAGGAAATGGTTATGAAAGCAATATTTTACCCGCTAATGGTTCTATTTATATTTGGTTGCGAAGATGTTACAACAGAGAAGCTTGAGGATATAAATATCACTCAAGCAGAGTCTCAAAGCAGTATTGACAAAAATGTTACTGTACGCTTTTTAGATTTCAGCGATTTTCATGCACATCTAACCGCACATAAAAGTGAAGTACTTCAAGATGATGGAACAGTTCTATTAAGTATGAGAGGGGGCATAGCGCGCACTGCTACAAAGATAGATGAACTTCGTCATGAGAACACCATTGTGATGAATATCGGTGACACCTATCATGGTGGCGCAGAAGCACTATTTTCGGCAGGTAATGATATCGTAGATATTATCAATGCCGTTGGTTTTGATATCGGTGTACCGGGTAATTGGGATTTTGCTTATGGCCCAATGGCGACCAATGCACGTTTTGCCTCTTCTGAGCACTCAGATGTCAAACGTCCTAATTTCAAACACTTAGCAGCAAATATGAAGTTTAAAGACCCTGAGCGCGCTACAAACTACTTAGCACAGCAGTTTATGCGTTCTACTTTTAATTATGAACCAGGAGATGATTTTTTATCTCCTACTACTATGATTGAGAAAGATGGTATTAAAATTGGGATGATTGGAATAAGCTCTGATATAGTTGAGCGCATGTATCCAATATTTGCGATGAATATTAATATTCTTCAAGGTGAGTCAAACTATGTTACGCTTATCAATACACTCAGTGCGCAACTCAAAGCCAATGGAGCCAATATGGTTGTTGTGATGAGTGAATTGGGGCTTCAAAAGGACAAACGTTTGGCAGATATTATTAATGAAAACAGTGTAGATATCTTCTTTTCTGCACATACTCATGAAGTGGTAAAAGTGATGATTGATTCTGATTCTGGAGCGAAAGTTGTTGAAGCAGGTGATGATACATTCCTAGGTCAACTTGATGCCAAATTTGAAAATAACAAACTGAGTACCTTAGAGTGGAAGCTTCACGAAATCACTCAAGATATCGAACCTAAAGAGAGTATTAAAGCGATGGTATACCTAGCGCGCCAGCCCTATTTAAAACAAGATCCAAATATCGAAGCCTTAATGATTCAACCAGAAGGTCTCTCTTCTTTGATGTCAAGCTTTTTTCCAACAGGAACTATGCCCGTACTACACCACTCTTTAGAAGAGGTACTTAGCACAACTACACATTCACTTAGTCGTAAAGATGCACTGGAGAGCAGTTATAATAATGTCTTTACTGATATGTTAAAAACCTTTACTCACGCTGATGTAGCGATGACACCAGGTTTTAGATACGCCAATACAATAGCCAGTGCGCAAGATGAGATATGGCAGATTGAAGACAATATCATCGTTGATGGTCATATCCACACCGAAGATGTTTATAGATTTTTACCGGTCCCCTCAGGCATTGCAACAGGGAAAACAAGTGTGGCGAATTTAAAAGATATTATCGAAATCAATTTAGAGAATGTATTTTCTACTGAGATTTTTAATCAAAATGGGGGATGGTTCGATGGGTTTAGTGGAGTAAGTATGCGTGTTGACTTGAGTGCAGGTAACAAACAAAGACTTCAAAGTTTAGAATTTAATGAGACAAAAGCAGACAGTGACATCATTACAATTGCTGGATGTACCCGTCCAACTGATTTAGAAGAGGGAATTTTATGTAGTTACTCTAACTTTAGTGAAGTCAATGCAGTGATTAATCCTGATACTCAAGAACAATTTTTAGGCGTAGACTTTATGATTTATGCCTTTCAAAACGGTCTTTTAGACTCAATAGAAAAACGAGAAAGTATCACAGATGTTTCAAATACACCACTATGGCCTCTAAGTCCTTATGTACAGCCTCTTGAAGGTGCTCGTTAAAAGTAAAGCTTATTTACTTATACTATCAAATGTTAAAAATACTCCATATAGAAGACGATATCGAAATTGCAGAACTCTTGGTTCTTTTTTTTGATACTCGTCTAAATATTTTGCATCATACAAAACTTGATCAAATTGAACAGTGTATTAAAGAGCAAGATATAGATCTCATCTTAATGGACCTCAATCTCAGTGCGATAGATGGTTTAGAATTATGTAAGATTTTTCGTAAAGACTTTACACAACCTATTTTAGTGACGACGGATAGAGATGATATTGAGAGTAAAATTGCTGCCTTTGAAGCAGGAATCAATGACTTTATATCTAAACCCTTTGATCCAAGAGAACTTGAAATCCGAATCAACCTCCTGTGTGGAAATAGTCTGGATAAAGAAAAAATTGACTTTGATGAAAAAGCGCGCTCACTACGTATCAATAATCGCCCTATCACCCTCACCCTCGCAGAATTTGAGATTTTTACTATTTTGTATACCAACAAAGGAAGCACCATCTCACGTTATGATATTGCCAATGCACTCGATGATCAACATCATGGTGACACCAGTATGGATACCTTAAATGTTCTCGTTGGTAGGCTACGTAAAAAGATTGACAAGTACAGCAGTTCAAACTCATTTATTAAAACCGCACGCGGTATAGGATACTATTTTGAAGAGTAATTCACTCATATTTAAAACCAGACTTATAGGACTGCTCAGCGCGCTACTCCTTGTTGCTTTTGCAGTTTTTTTCACTATCTTTGCTATCTTTTTTGATAAACGTACAGAGATACGACATATTGTCTCTTTGCAAAAAGAGATACAGGCACACGCAATGTCTCTACCAAAGATATTAAAAAACTATAAACTACAACTTATAGATGCCCAGCGCGCTATCGAAGTTGCTAAAAATGGAAAACACCTCTTAAATGATCCTCTTATTCGTGAGATTTTTTCACTTTCACAGATGGCTGTTTATAGCTATGAAGATTATTATTATTACTCTCTCAAAATAGACAATCAAACACTTTGGCTAAGAAGTGAATATAAAATCACAAACTATATTTTTTATATCTTGAGTGCATCACTTGTCTTAGTCATTTTACTTTTATGGCTACATCTCTATATTCAAAGTTCTCTCAAACCTTTAAATGATCTGCACAGGCAGATTATCGATTATGGAAAAAGTAAAAAACTGACGCCTTTAAAATTTAAAAATAGTAATGAGATTTCGACCTTGGCCTATGCTTTTTATGACTCAGTAGAGCGTTTAAATAGTATGCAGCAGAGCCGTATCACTTTAATTGACACCTTTATGCATGAGATTAAAAGTACCTTGACTAAACTAATACTAAGAACCCATCTTATTGAGGATGAGAATGCGCATAAAAGCCATTTACTAGGCAATATGAATAAAATGCAAAAGCAACTGGGACAAGTTAAAGAGTACAATTCTGTAATGATGGAGATGTTGGCATTTGATTTTCAAGACTACTATCTTAACTCTATACTTGATGTGGTACTTTATGAGTTAGACAGTGCGCTCATATACAATAAAGATCTCAACCCCATTTTACACATTGATAAAAACCTTTTTACAACCGCCCTTAAAGCATTAATACAAGATGCTACTCAAATCAAGGTTACGCACAATATACTCCATATTTCTACTACTATAAAAGAAAATAGTAAGACTGACTTAGACCACTCTATAGCAGAGTCTATCCTAGCTAAACATGAATTCAACCTCCAGACATCTCACTCCAGCGCGCTACGCACATTTGAAATAACTTTCTAATTCTTATAGAAATATTAAAGAAGATAAAAACTGTCTTCTTTATGTTTTAATGAAAGTTAATTAAGATAAACTCTCAACAATAAAACAAAAAACAAGGAAATAATATGCCAAAAGTTAATGTATACGAAAATATCGATAATGTAGAGCGCGAAGCTAAAAAAGATTTAATTGACCGTCACTCACCGTTTATCACTGTTGATGGTGATGCTAAAAAAGGCGAAATGCTTTCAGTAAATGTTAAAATGGGTAATGAATATACTCATCCAGATGATTTTGATCACTACATCGAAAGTATCACTCTTTTCAATGGTGACACTAAATTAGCAATGACTACTTTTGTTCCAGGTACACTTGGTAACGAAAAATCTCACGCTGAAGTAACTTTTAACATTCGCCCAATGGGTAAAAAACTAAACCTAGTTGCACACGGTTACTGTACTAAACACGGTATCTGGGAATCAACTGCAGTTGCTGTAGAAGTAGCTCAGTAAGTTCTTCCTTAGTAAGGCCTTGCCTTACTAAATCCTCTTTTCAACCTCTATTTACACTTATTTTTTAACGTTTAGCCAATACCTTGGTTAATGCATTTAGTATATGTTCATAATTCTCTAAAATAGGGACATTTTTACGTTGAATTTTCTCTAATTGCTCTTTATCATTTTCATAATGTTTTTGCCAATTTTTATACTCAGTCAGTCTATTTTTGAACTTAGCCTCACATTTTATATACACTTCCTCTATCTTTCTAAAATTTTCCTCAGCAATCGATAATCTATTGTGCAAACGTTTTTGATTTGAGTTCAAATTACTTAATTTATCACGTAGTTCAGAATCTGTCATCTTTTTAATAAGAGAACTGTCTTGATTTAAAGACGCTATCTCCTTACTCGTTCTCAGACGATCATCTTTTAAACTGTTAAAGATGCTAAGTTCTTTATTGTAAACCCCTTCTTGTGCCAGTTTTAAAGATTCAGCTTCATAAAGAAGGGTTTCATATTCATCTAATCTCACTATCGAGTCTTTTATAATATTTTTTTGAGCCTTATATCGGCCTATTGCTTGTTGTTTTTGTATAACAATAGAGAGAATTGAACTAAAGGGCCACTCTTGTCCATTTCCATCAATAAGAACATGATGTTTAACATGATTACCTTCACTATTAAGGGAAACAG
>JADGDM010000005.1 GCA_016744905.1 Sulfurimonadaceae bacterium
TATTCTAGTGCTTGATCTAATAAAACAGTGAACTCTATATTTATCATGGTATCCCTATATATTTGAATAATAGAAGTATAAAAGTAGATGGTTACATGATAATTACTGCTGTGTATCAGGGCTGTGTCGAAGTTGTTTTACACCAGTAACCAAAGCCCTAAAAACGTAATATGGAGGTAATAAATAGTGATAATAATAGGGAATATTAAATAGAAGGTGAGTGATGACATTAAGTAGAGAAAATTTGGTTGCCCTTGGTGCATTTATAAGTTCGGTAGCGATTTTTTTATATTGGGGCGTTGGACATATTGATGAACATTATGGGATGTTTGTTCTGGCAACTGCCTTTGGGGTATTTATGGCATTTAATATTGGTGGGAATGATGTGGCGAACTCTTTTGGAACCTCTGTTGGAGCAAAAACATTAAGTATTAAACAAGCACTGGTGATTGCTGCGATTTTTGAGATTTCTGGTGCCATGCTTGCAGGTGGAGAGGTGACGAAAACCATTCGTAAAGGGATTGTTAACCTTGATGGGGTGAGTTTTGATCCGATGCTTTTTGTTTTTGTAATGATGGGCGCCTTAGTTGCTGCAGGGTCTTGGTTGCTGTTTGCTTCTAAAAAAGGACTGCCAGTGTCCACAACACACTCGATTGTTGGAGGTATTGTGGGGGCATCTTTAGCACTGGGTATGGTGGTTTCCGGACCTGATGTGAGTCCGCTGGGAATGATTAACTGGGAAAAGATTATGATGATTGCTCTGTCTTGGGTACTCTCACCTTTGCTTGGAGGTATTCTCTCTTACGCTA
This sequence comes from Sulfurimonadaceae bacterium, assembly GCA_016744905.1. GTDB lineage: Bacteria > Campylobacterota > Campylobacteria > Campylobacterales > Sulfurimonadaceae > BB10. The sequence continues at coordinate 810 of JADGDM010000005.1, forward strand.
TTTATTGGTATCTAAAACACTATATATTGGATTTTAATGAACGCAAAGAGAAAGAGATCAATATTGCTAAAGTAAAAATTACTGAACTGCGCGCTGAGTTAGAAAAAGAAGGTTTGAGTATTGCTGAGAGTAAAGAGCTAGAATATCAAATATTAAAGCAAAAACATATCACTAAAAAATCAAATGCCTTTTGTTCTATACGAACCCATGTCCCTATTGTTTCTGCTTTTGCGACAACGATTATTGCTGGGATGTTGTTATTTAAAGGCCTCAAAAAACTTCATCTTGACCTCAGTACCATTGAAATCAGTATGTTAATTCTAGCTATGAGTACTTTGGCCTATGCACTTTCCTACTCTTTAGTCAAAGTAATGCGAAAAGATTCGCCTAAAAAAGCGACGATTCGTGTTTTTAGTATTTTACAGATTTTTACGGCATCTGCCTTTGCCTTCTCCCATGGTGCCAATGATATTGCCAATGCCATTGGTCCTTTCGCAGCGATTATTGATATCTTGAGTACAGGTGAGATTAGTACAACTTCACCAGTGCCTACTATTGCGATGTTTACCTTTGGTGTGGCATTGATTGTGGGACTTTGGTTTATTGGTAAAGAGGTGATAGCCACTGTCGGAACCAGACTCGCTGAGATATTTCCGGTTACTGGGTTTGCGGCGGAATTGGGTGCGAGCGCTGTTATTTTAGCGGCAACAAAACTGGGTATTCCTGTATCTTCTACGCACATCTTAATTGGTGCCGTTCTTGGAATTGGGGTTTTAAATAGAAATGCCAATTGGAAACTAATGCAACCTATTGCCTTGGCATGGATGATTACCCTGCCTGTCTCAGCACTGATTGCTGCACTTGTTTTTGTGATATTAAAAACGGCATTTGGATACTGATTTTAAAGATAACTAAGCCACCAATCTTTTCGTCTTTGTTTCAATTTTACAAACCATCTGCTGGGAAAGTATAAACCGATAACAACAACAATCCAAGCGATGTAAGTCGGGAGTAACTCACTTCCATAACTGTAGCCTATTGGAGAATTTTCAATAGGGGCACCAAAGAGCCAACTGGAATCTCCAAAGACCAGTTCTGCGAGGACAATACCTCCTAAATGTAAAATAGGAATATGCAAAATATAGAAGAAAAAAGGGACTTGTCCAAAATCACGTAAAGGGTTTGACCATACGCCTAAATCCCTATCAAAAACCGACATAAAAATCATGGCCAAGCCGATAAATTCACTTAAGTATATCAGTGATGGTGGATATTTTGTAAAGTTTAAAAAGCTCATCAGTGTTGTTTCAAAATCGCTGTAGATTAGCCATGTATGCTCGTCTCCATAGAAGTTTGAAAAGCGTAAAAGTAGTCCAAAAAGTACCACTGTTATCCCAGTCCATAAAAAGATTTTTTTACGCTCAATTCTGGGCAGTTTGGTGATGGGACCAAAGAGATACCCCAGCGCCATAACCCCGATCCATGGGAAAAAAGGATAAACAACTCTTATTTGAATCTCTCCAATAAAAAAATCTCCAGGATCATGTGCCAGCATCCAAACCCATGAATAAACACCAAAATCACTGGCATGGATACCATCAAAGGCATTGTGTCCAAAGAGCATGATGAGTGCTATTGTGGCGATAAGATACTTGGGAAGGTATATAAGTAAACCCACGCCTATCATAGAGACACCGATGGTAAAAAGGACGGCGACTTTAGGATGATAAACAAACTCCGAGTTAAAGGACCAGAAAAACCCTACAAGGGTCAGTTCAAGAAAAATGAGCCATATTCCACGACTGATGGCCAGAAATGCCAGCTCATTTTTAGAGCGCCTCTTGGAGGCAAAAAAGAGACCAATTCCTGCTAGAAATATAAAGACAGGTGCCGCAAAATGGGTTATCCAACGTGTGAAAAAAACTTCTAAATTGCTTAATGCAATGTCTGTTGGCGCATAATAAACCCAACCAAGCGCAAAAAAATCACGTGCATGATCAAGTGCCATAATCACCATGGTTAAGCCTCTAAGTACATCAAGGGCTACAAATCTTTCAGCTTTAGTATGCATATTTTTATTACCTTATTTATATGAAATTTGAGTGAATTAAAAATAGGGAGAGGAGCAGCACAGTGTTTGGATACTAATAAGCTTATTTTTGCAATATGCCTGATAGAAGCACTTTAAAAGAGAGTGCAATCATCTCCTCTTTTTGGGCGATTATCATTAAGTGTCCGTCTATAATAAGAGAACTGATTCCATGAATATTTACCCAAATAGAACTTGCGAGTAAGGCGGGATCAGTTTGTATAAATAAACCCTCATTTTGTCCTTGGATAACCAAAGTAATCAGATTTCCAAAACCACTCTCTTCGATGTTCTCTTCTAAAGAACAATTCTCTTCACGCGCCTGCATCATAGCATTACCCATGATAAGACGGTACAACGCAGGATTTGCAATGGCAAAATTGATATAAGCCATCCCCATATCCTCTAAGCGCTCCAAAAGAGGACTTTGTCTATCTTCAACCATTGGTTTTAATTGTACGTCTAGTTTTTTAAAACCAGAAATAATTACGCCTTGAAAAAGTGCCTTTTTAGAATCAAAATGTCTATATATAGCTGAACGTGATGTGCCTAAACGTTGAGTAAGTTCACGCAAGGTGATTTTTTCAAGTCCCTCTTTTTCTAACATCTCTAAGGTCATTTCTATAAGAGAATTTTTGAGGTCCCCATGATGGTAGTTGCTATTCTTTTGTTCTAAATCTTCTTTTTTCATAATGAAAGTGTAACATAAAAGTAGATATGTGACTTTTGTCAACATTGAAATAACTTTATGTTGACAAAGTTTACATACTATGTTAACATCGTCAACATAAAGGACAATATTATGAGATATACAGTACTTGGAAGTGGTGGAGCGGTTGGAAGGTCTTTGGCTGAAATAGTGCCAAAAGAGATTGAATTACGTTTAGTCAGTCGTCATCCAAAAGCAGTACAAGGAAGAGAAGAACTTTTTTGTGCAGACTTGCTTTCTAAAGAGGAGACAAATAAAGCCATTAAAGGCAGTGATATAGTATTCGTTTTACTGGGATTAGAATATAAAACAGAAATCTGGCAGGCTCAGTGGCCTACTATTATGCATAATATTATTGAAGCCTCTTCGGAATTTAAGTCAAAGATCATCTTTTTTGATAATGTGTACATGTACGGAAAAGTCGAAGGATGGATGGATGAAGAAACGGCTATTAATCCCTGCTCAAAAAAAGGTGAAGTACGTGCAGAAATTGCGCAGACACTTTTAGACGCTTCTTCATCACAAAAAGTTCAAGCCCTAATAGCGCGCTCAGCAGACTTTTATGGACCAGGCGCAGATAAAACTTTTGCACAGCCGATGATATTTGATAAGGTGTACAAAGGTGCATCCCCTATGTGGCTTATGAACAGCAATTTTAAACACTCTTTGACCTTTACTCCTGATGCTGCAAAGGGGCTTTTGGCACTTGCTCAAGCCAAAGATGATGTTTGGAATCAAGTGTGGCATTTGCCAACGGACAGTAAAGTAGTCACAGGAAAAGAGTTTATGAATAAAGTGAGTCAATCTTTTGAAGTAGAAGAGAAGTTCACTACTTTAAAGCCGTGGATGATTACTATGGCAGCATGGTTTGACCCGATGGTTAAAGAGACAAAAGAGATGCTTTATCAATTTGATTCTCCTTATCTATTTGATAGTCGTAAGTTTGAAAAACGTTTTTTTATGGCGACTGCTTATGAAGATGGGATTAAAAAAACGGTAGAATATATTAAAAATATTCAAGAGGAATTTTAATGTTGAAAATTACCATGTTATCTCTAATGACTACCCTAAGTCTGTTTGCTATATCAAATCATGAGTTGGCTGTTAAAAGCGACGCTGTTATGAAAGGTTTTGGATCATCTGAGGCGAAGATGAGTATGACGCTGATTAATGCAAGTGGATCTAAACGTGAACGTTCTATGTATATGAAGGTTTTAGAAAAAGAGGGTGGAAATAAATCTTTAATGGAATTTTTAACACCTTCTGATGTTAAAGGCACAAAGTTCCTATCTTATGAACATACCAAAAAAGATGATGACCAATGGCTCTATCTTCCCGCGCTAAAACGTGTAAAGCGTATCGCTTCTCGTAACAAGTCAGGGGCTTTTATGGGCAGTGAATTTTCGTATGAAGATTTGAGTGCTTTTAATATTGACAAGTACAATTACGTTGGTGACGCTGAGGTAGTAGAGCTTGATGGTAAAAAAGTCTATAAATCACCACGAACACCTAAGTCAAAAGATTCTGGATATACCAAGCAGGTCTCTTATGTAGATGTTGAAACATTTTTAGCACAAAAAGTGGAGTATTTTGATCGCAAAAAAGAGCTTTTAAAAGTCTCTTTATTTAGTGGCTACAATAAAGTAGAAGGTATCTGGCGTGTGAGCCGTATCTCTATGAAAAACTTACAAAACGATAAAGAAACCGTACTGATCTGGTCAGATGAGAAGATTAAGATAGGTCTTAAAGATAAAGATTTCCATAAAAGAGTACTCAAAAAATGAGACTTTTACTGCTTCTGCTAACTCTTAGTGTGAGCGCGCTGGCAGAGTTTGAAGTAGCTGGTTATGTGGGTTTAAATATGCAAGATTTTCTTGCTAAACCTGCTGGGAAACATCAGTACAACATCACCGCAGAGCAGCGTCTTGAACTTACTTATAGTGAAGATGAGTTTAAGTACTTTCTGAACATTTATGCACAAGAAGATGCGTATGATTTTCATGAAGATGAGCGTGAGCACAATAAAAGAACCTTTGCCCGTGTTGATGAGGCTTATATAGAGTACGAAGGGGACACCTCTAAATTTTTCATAGGACGTAATGTCCGTTTTTGGGGCGCGCTAGAAGTACGTAATATTACGGATGTGTTTAACCCATTAGAGTTTAGAAATGACCCTACTTCTGGAGATAAGCTGGGTGTGTGGAATGCGCAATATACACACTACACCGATAGTGGAGAACTAAGCGTTATTGTCAAGTTTTATGAAGAAGAACAAAAAATGGCGGCGTATCCCTATGTCTACTATTTTTTACCTCCAGTCGTGTCGAGTCCTGAGGGAACTGTCATCGGAGGTCAGGTGATACCAAGCTTTGACCTCGCTGCCTCTTATGACTCTACATTAGACAGTGAAAAAGGACAGGATCACCCCAGCCTTTTTTTAACCTACTCAGGTTCAACAGATTGGGACAGCGCGCTGGACTACGCTGTTATTTATGAACATGGTTATGATGCACAGCGAAAATTTAATATCAACGAGTTTATTAATAAAAATGACTTAAATGCGAGCACGATAACGTTTCAACAAAGTGTCTATCTGGTTAATAAATTTATGACCTATAACACCATGGTCTTGGGTTCTGCACTGATAAAACTAGAAGCGCAAGCAGTCGATGTCATTAGTGATAAAGATATCTCTGATTATATACATATAGGTTTGGGAACAGAGTACACTTTAAATGGACTTTTAGGTGAAGCGGATATAGGCTTGATGGCAGAATATTATAAATATTACCGTTTTGATAAGGAAAAACGTAGTGATTTAGAGCTTTTTGAAACCATGCAAAATGATCTTTTTATTGGTGCGCGCATTACTTTTAATGACTTGCGTGATTCAAGTTTGATAATTGCGTCGATTATTGATCTCTCTTACGCGGAACAGGTTTATAGTGCCAAGTATGAAACACGTCTTTTTGAAAGCATAAATATTGCGCTGGATTATCAGTATATTAATGCTTCTGAAAACACTTTTACAGCGTATCATCTAATGGGCAGTGATCCGTATAACCCCAAAGCCAAACCCATTGATAATCAACGTCTTGGACTTGATGTCTCTTACCATTTTTAACATTTTAGGAAAAAAACAATGCAAAAATTTGTAGATTTTATTATTAAAAGACGGTGGTTTATTGCCATCTTAATTCCATTGATTACCTTCGGTTTGGCTTCACAGCTTAAGTATTTAGAATTTGAAGGCAGTTACCGTATTTGGTTTGATGAAAACTCTCCAACGTTGAAAAGTTATGATAATTTTCGTGCAGTTTTTGGCAATGATGATGGAGTAACGATCTCCTTTAAAGATGAAAATGGGATATTTAATGCCAAGGCGCTTGGTGTGATTGATAGAATTACACAAGAGTTATGGAGAACAAAGTACATCACCCGTGTTGATTCATTAAGTAACTATCAATACGTTCATGCCGACCCTGAATATCCTGATGATGTTTTAGTTGAGGATTTTATTTATGATTACGACAACCTTAGCGCGCCAGAGTTAGAGAAGTTAAAAGATATCGCTTTGGGTGAAGATTTGATTGTAGGACGTATCATCTCTAAAGATGCAAAAGCAACGATGATTGTGGGACGTTTAACGCCAAAAGCGGCAGAAGACCCCGCGTTAAACTTAGAACTAAAAGGTCTGGTTGAAGCCATTTTAGAAAAAGAAAAACTCAGTGGATACAGTTTCCATATGGGTGGAGGACCTATTATTAATGCAGCTTTTATAGAACTGGCACAGCATGACATAAGTGTTTTTACTCCTGTAGTTTTACTTATTGTTATGCTCTTACTGATTGTGATCTTTAGAAAATTTACTCCGGTCTCTATTAGTTTAATAGTGGTTATTTTTACCTTCTTAATTGTACTTAGTGTGCAAGTGATGGCTGGATATAAACTTAATAATTTTACGGGAAATATGCCTGTTTTTGTGGTCGCCATTGGGATTGCCGATGCGATGCATCTGTTTTGGATCTACACCATCGGTCGTAAAAAAGGGATGGATAATAGTGAAGCAATTCATTATAGTGTTTCAAAGAACTTTTTAGCGATTCTTTTTACCTCTTTAACTACGGCAGTAGGCTTCGCCTCTTTAAGTATTAGTGATGTTATTCCTGTTAAAACATTAGGAATAGCAACCGCAAATGCAGCTTTATTGGCATTTGTTTTGACTATTTTATTTGTGCCCGCACTTTTGGCCATTATCAATCCGCGTATGAAAGAAGAGCACGTTGATAAGAAAAGTAAAAGTTCTCAATTTGCTTCATCCTACGCCACTTTTATCATTGCACATGATAAATTGATATTGGGATTAACCACTATTTTGTTTATGATTACTGCTTATGGGATAACGCAGGTACGGGTTGATTCTAATACTGTACGTTACTTTACACCTGATGTCCCTTTCCGTGAAGGAGTCAACTTTGTTCAAGAGAATCTGGGTGGACCGATGTCGTATGAAATTGTGGTTGATTCAAATGAGGCAGATGGGATTAAAAAACCTGCATTTATGAAAAGTGTAGAACGTTTTAAAAATGAGTTTCAAGAAAAATATCCAGACATAAAACATGTGAGTTCTCTTGTCGATGTGGTGAAAAGTTTTAATGAGGTCTTAGACAGTTCTAAAACGGTTCCTGAAGATCAAAATCTCATTGCGCAGTATCTGTTACTCTACTCACTGTCTCTGCCACAGGGTATGGAGATGAATGATAAAATGGATGTAAATGAGCAACTACTACGGGTGAGTTGTTCTGTTAATATGGTGGATACCTCTAAAGACTTGGAGATGATACAGTGGGCTGAGGATTGGTGGAAAAGTACACCATATGGTGCTTCTATAGAAGGCCAAACTGTTCTTTTTGCGCATATGCAACATGATGTAACGGATACCTTAGTTCAGTCTATTAGTATCGCTATTGTCGCCGTCTCTATTATGATGTTTTTAATCTTTAAAAATCTAAAATTATTGCCATTAATTATTGCGCCAAATATTATTCCTATTGCGCTGGTGATAGGGGTTATGGGCTGGATAGGCATTGATATTGATATTGGGGTGGCAGTCTCAGGCGCAATTATTATCGGTGTGGCGGTAGATGATACCATTCACTTTTTAGTGAAGTTTTTTGAGGCCAAAAAACGTGGAGACAATATACATGATGCACTCACCTATGTCATGCAGTACGCAGGAACCGCTATAATCTTCACAACTATTATTTTAAGTGCCGCCTTTTTGATTTTTATCTTTTCTCAGTTCAATCCAAACTACCATTTTGGAATTGTAACGGCGAGCGCGCTGATTATTGCTGTTATTGCTGATCTATTAATGTTGCCAGCGATATTTAGTTTACTCGATAAGAGAGACAATCAGCCAAGAATTTAGAGGTTTTTAGCATCTTTAAAAGGATATATAACTATAATGAACTAATTACTAAAATATTATTAGGAGTTTGTGATGAACAGATATTTAACTAAATTTAGTTTGGTTGTTCTTACCCTGTTAACTACCCTTAGTGCAGATGAAGGTTCTTCTACTGAACCTAGAATTGCGATGAAAACCAATGCCCAATTAATTTATAATGATAAAGCACCTGTTGTAGAGGACATCTTAGAACTTTTTACAGAAGGAAAGTTTTATGGACGTTTACGCTCAAATAATTTTCACTTTAATTGGAATGCTCAAAATGAGACACATGACATTCATACCATTGCCGGTGTTGGTACCAGTTTGGTTTATCAAAGTGCGACTTGGAATATGTTTGATTTTCGTGTTGGTGTGTATGGCTCGTATGCTTTTTTTCAAGATAAAAATGACCCGGCTTCAAGTCTTAAAGCAGGGAAAGATGTAGTGAGCCGTTATGATGTTATTAATGGTGGAAATCGTTATATGGCTGTTATAGGCCAATCCTATCTTCGTTATGGTGATGTGAAGTATGCTGAGGTTTTAGCAGGTCGTCAACTCGTAGAGACTTTTTACACCAAGTCCAATGACACTAAAATGATTCCAAATACCTTTGATGGTTTGGTAATCAACTCTAAAGCAATTCCAAAAACGGCCATGAGTGTTGCTTATTTGGCACAACAAAAACTGCGTGATCATACAACTGCGCACTCGGTATTAATGTTTGGTGACTCCGCGTCAGACCCAGATGCTGCAACAGCAACTTATGAATATGCAGGTAAGCCAGTTACAGTGAGCTCTAGTAAATACAGCGAAAATGATGATGCGGGAATGCATAAAGGTTTAACCTATACGGCGCTTAGCGCTGCTGGAAAACCGACCGATTCGCCTCTTATTACAGGTGATGTTCATAATAAATCTGTTGAAAACTTAAAACTTGATGGATCATTTTATGTGGTTCCTGAACTGCTGTCTCAGGTAATGCTTGAAGGTAATTATAAATTTAAAGTCAATGAAAAACTCTCAATATCTCCAGGTATGCGTTATATTAATCAAATGGACAGTGGTGCAGGAAGTGTTGGTGGTGCCTCTTTGTCAGGAAACACTTTAGGATATGAGAACAAAGATTCTCTAAATGCACAGATGATCGGTGCCAGATTGGTAACGCAATATGAAAACTATAAACTCAACCTTGGATATACACAAATCCTAGATGAGGCAGATTTAGTGACCCCATGGAGAGGATTTCCAACTTCTGGATATACCCGTTCTATGGCACGCTACAACTGGAAGGCAAATACACAAAGTGCGCGTATTCAGCTAGAGAGAAATGCCAACAAATCAGGGGTGTATAAAGACCTTTACATTCAGACATCTATTTTACTTAATAATGGTGATGAAAGTAAAAATGTTCCAAATTCACTCTATTATTATGCAGGTTTTGTCCAAAACATCCCTTCAATGGTTGAGATGCAATGGCGTCTGCGTTTGGGGTATGCACAGTATCTTTCTAATGGAGCGACGGTTAATTTTGAAGACTTTAACAATCTTGATGCGCGCTTAGAACTGAACTATTTTTTCTAAGAGGAGATAAAGATGGATATTGAAAATATTACTTGTGATGATATGGATTATGTTGACACAGATACAGTACCTATCTCTCCTGATGAATATGTCAAAATTTTGGAGCTTCAAAACAATATCTTAGAAATGATTGCTTCTCATGGTAAATCACAAGACATCTTAGAACAACTCTGTTTACAAGCTGAGAGCTTATTGGATAATGCCGTTGCGTCTATTATGCTTCAAAATCCAAGTGATGGACTTTTAAATGTTTTAGCCGCCCCTTCTGTTCCACAGCAAGGTCATGATGCGCTTTCAAAACTCAATCCGGGAATAGGTGGAGGCTCTTGTGGAAATGCCGTATTTACCAATAAAGCCCAGTATGTTCAAAATACCTTTGAAGACAATCGCTGGTTAGATCTACGTCAAATAGCAGTTGATTATAATCTATGTGCCTGTTGGTCTTCTCCTGTGAGAAATGAAAAAAAAGAGGCGATAGGTAGCTTTGCACTCTCCTCTTTTGAGCATCGTTCTCCCTCTGCTTTTCATAAAAAACTTCTTGATACAGCGGCGACTATTGTTAATATAGTCTTAAAAAATAGAGATATAGAACAGCGTATGGCACTTTTTTCAAATTCTATGCAAAATGCTTCTGATGGGGTAGTGATTACGGATAAAAACAATAAAATTGTTGAAGCCAATCGCGCCTTTGAAAAGATTTATGGTTACAAAGAGACAGAGGTCTTGGGAAAAGATCCCTCCGCTCTCGCTTCAGGTAAACATGATGCCCATTTTTATAGTGATATGTGGGTCTCACTTCATAAAGAGGGCGCTTGGAGTGGTGAACTTATTAATAAGCGCGCTGATGGTTCTTTGATTACCGAGTGGATGAGTATCAGTGCACTGCATGATGATGAGGGAAAGATACAAAATTATATGGCTATCTTTAGTGATTTAACCGAATTGCGTCGCGCACAAGAGCAGGTAGGTTTTATGGCGTATCATGATACTTTGACAGGCTTACACAACAAGGGTTATCTTGAAACCGTTTTAGCAAAGCGTAAAGAAGCGTGTACTCTGATACTTTTAAATATTGATAACTTTAGTTATATCAACACGGCCTATGGATTTAACTCAGGAGACAAACTTTTGATTAAACTGGCGGACATTTTTAAAACAGTCTGTTTAGCGGATGTTATCTGCCGTATTAACTCTGATGAGTTTGCCTTAGTATTTTATGAAGAGACAGATATTGAAGAGCGTATAAATAGTATCCAAAATTATTTTTACACCACGCAAATAGACATTGCAGAGATTGTTTTAAGTATCTCTTTTACCTATGGGGCTGTTTATGGAAACACGCATCGTTTGCGTAATGCTGCCTTGGCTTTAAAGCAGGCTAAAGAACATGGTAAAAATCGTTTTCATATTTTTAATGAAGATGAAGAGAGTATTCAACACTCAACGCGTGAGTCTTTTATCGCCTCAAACAATATTCTAAGACATGCTCTTTTAGAAGATGAAATTGTGCCTTTTTTTCAAGGCATACGGAACAATACTACAGGAGTGATTACCAAATATGAAGCATTAGTCCGTATCATTCATAAGGGCGAAATTATCTCTCCGTTTAAGTTTTTAGAACCCGCAAAACTCTCCGGACTTTTAAGTGAGATTACTAAAATTATGATTGACAAAAGTTTTAAAGTGATGTCCGCGCGTAGTGAAAATTTTTCTATTAATATTACCGAAGATGATATGAGTAAAAATTATCTTCCTGAGTATCTCAGTGCAAAATCAAAAGAGTACGGCATCTCTGCGAATAGAGTTATTTTAGAGATACTTGAGGGGGTTAGTGCGACTGGTAAAGAGAACCATGTTTCACAACTACTGCGACTAAAAGCCTTAGGATTTAGTATTGCTATTGATGATTTTGGAACAGAGTATTCTAACTTTGAACGTGTTTTAGATCTTGATATTGATTATTTAAAGATAGACGCAAAATACATTAAAGATATTGATACCAATACAAAAAGTTTAGAAATTGTACGCGCGATTGCTTTTTTTGCTAAAAATGCAAAGATTCCTTGTATTGCAGAGTTTGTACACTCTCAAAGTGTTCAAGAGATTGTGGATAGTTTGGGTATTGATTATTCACAGGGGTATCACTTTAGTGAACCCAAGGAATTTGAATGAGTGCTGAAGCCTGTCCCATATCCATGGAACCACGTATAAACTCTACCGTACTACGTGTCAATTCACTTTTTTATCTTATCGCACTTTGGAGTGCTTATTTTTTCGATCAACCCTATATATTGATGCCTCTTATTATTATTTTCATCTCAAAAAACTTCAATCTAAAGTTTGATTGTTTTTTAGATACCCTGAGTAAAAAAATAACCAATATATTGGATCTTAAAAAAAATATGATAGATCCTGCACCAAAAAAATTGGCAAATGCCATGGGATTAGCAATGAGTTCTGTGGTTTTTTTACTTGCTTTTTTTGAAAGTGAACTATTGATTTTTCCGTTTGTACTTCTTAGTATTGCTTTTCTTTTAGAAGCTGTATTGGACTACTGTATAGGTTGTAAAATTTACGCTTTATGGATTAAAATTAGATGATGAAAAACAGTTATATAACAGATCTTGACCACACTTTTTTACGTTCTGACTTGAGTATTAGTGCCTTTACCAAGGGTATTTGGAACAGCTACGCTTCACATTCAATAATGAGTGTCGCCACCGCACGAACCTTTAAAAAAACCGAGCAATTTATGCAAGGCATTGAGGTAAATGCTCCAATGATTTTACTCGATGGCGCGCTGGTTGCGACTATGGATAAAAAGATAATTGATACCAAGTTTATTCCTAAATTTGTCGCTGATGAGATTATTGATGAGGGAGGTAAAATGGGAATTTATCCTTTTGTCCTCTCTTTAGGTGAAGGTGAACTTCATGAAGACTTTCTCTACAGCGATATCCTTAACCCGCATCAAAAAACAGTACTTGCGCGCTACGCTAGTGATGATAACCTTCAAGTGCGTCACAATATTCGTGGTGAAGAGAAAAATTTTAAAATTGTTTACATGGGTGAAGAGGAACTGCTTCGTGATTTAGATGCCCGTCTTCGTGAGCTTTTTGGCGATGCCTTTGCCTACATCTTAGCGCCTGAAGCCTATGTCGGATGTTACTTTTTAACTGTTTTACATAAAGATGCAGACAAGGCACATGGGATTAAAAGTGTGAGTGAATATAGTGGCTTTGATTTAGAAAAACTGACTGTCTTTGGAGACAATTTTAATGACGTGGGTATGTTTGAACTGGCACGCCACTCTTTAGCCGTATCCAACGCCCAAGACGGTGTTAAAAAACTCGCTTCTATGGTTTCCGAATTTAGCAATGATGATGACGCAGTAGCGCGCTACTTAGAGAAACTTCAATATGCAAAATAGCAAAACACTTTTTCCGATGGTGATTATCGGACTGCTCTTTTTTATCTTTGGTTTTGTGACATGGCTTAATGGCTCATTGATTCCTTTTTTAAAAATAATCTGCGCACTCAGTGACAGTCAAGCACTTTTAGTGACCTTCGCTTTTTATATCGCATACACGGTGATGGCGCTACCGATGGCGTACGTTTTAGAACGTACGGGCTATCGCAACGGTATGGCATTGGGATTGGGTGTGATGGTGGTGGGTAGTTTGCTTTTTATCCCTGCTGCACTGAGCGCAGAGTTTATGCTCTTTTTAGTAGCACTGTTTACACTAGGAACGGGTTTAACCATCTTGCAAACTGCTTCAAATCCTTATGTGGTTTTTCTCGGTCCCATTGAGAGTGCGGCACAACGTATCAGTATTATGGGTCTTATTAACAAAGGCGCAGGGGTCTTGGTTCCTCTACTTTTTACGGCTTTAATATTCTCAGATATGGGCAGTAAAGATGTGAGCGCGCTGAATCAAAGTGAGATAGATGTTTTGGCACAGAGATTAATTATTCCCTATCTTATTATGGCGGGAGTACTCAGCGCACTGATCGCTCTGGTAAAGTTTTCAAATATTCCTGAGATAGAGTTTGCACAGAGTGAAAGTGTTGAAGAAAAAGGAAGTATTTTTGCTTTCCCTCAAGTCGTTCTTGGCGCGCTGGCACTTTTCTTCTACGTAGGTATCGAAGTGATTGCTGGGGATACTATAGGTCTTTATGGACAAAGTTTGGGTGTTGACAATATTACGGCACTCACCTCGTATACCATGATATTTATGGTTGTTGGTTATATCGTTGGGGTCAGTATGATTCCAAAATACCTGTCTCAAGAAAAAGCACTGATTGGTTCAGCACTTTTTGGCATACTTTTTTTACTGGGTGTCTCTTTTGGCTCAACCACATCCACCTCTATCGCCGCTATTTTATGGGGCTGGATGGGCATTCCTCTGCTTCCTAACTCTTTGAGCTTTGTGGCACTTTTAGGCTTAGCCAATGCACTGGTCTGGCCTAGTATCTGGCCCTTGGCCTTAGAAGGTCTGGGTAAGTTTACCGCTCAAGGCAGCGCGCTGCTTATCATGGCAATAGCGGGTGGCGCCATACTACCACTCATCTTTGGTGAGTTAGCGCAAAGAAGTGGTGATATGCAGGGTTCTTATTTGATAGGAATTCTGTGTTATCTCGCTATTTTGGCGTATGGGATTAAAGGACATAAAATGCGTTCATGGAGTAAGTAGTGGTAGTTTTAAAAAAATTAGAAAATGGTTTTGATATTTTAGAAATTGATAATGAATTTGCGAGCGCAAAAATAGCGCTTCAAGGTGGACATATTTATCATTATGAACGCGCTGATGATAAGCAGGTTCTTTGGGTAAGTCCGAGCAGTGACCTTGAGCTTGGTAAAGCTATTAGAGGTGGAATTCCACTGTGCTGGCCTTGGTTTGGGATGAATAAAGAAGATGAAAACCTACCCCAACATGGCTTTGTGCGAACGAGCCTATTTCATTTAGAAAGCTCACAAAAACTAGAAGATGGAAGCACTCAGGTTATTTTACTTTTATGTGACTCAAAAGAGAGTAGAAGTGTATGGAATCATCGCTTTGAATTGCGTGTAGAATTCATCATCTCTGATAGCTTAGAGATAAAATTAACCACTAAAAACCTTGATGATCAACCTTTTACTATTACACAAGCCTTACACACCTATTTTGAGGTTTCAAATATTAATGATGTGAAAATTACAGGATTAGAAGAGAAACCTTATTTTGATGCTTTAACAACAAAAGGGTGTGTTCAAAAAGATGCAATAATCTTTGAGCAAGAAGTTGATAGAGTGTATCAAGAGGTGCAAGATGCGGTATTTTTAAAGGATGCCACACGGAGCATCCAAATTAATAACCAAGGTTCATCCTCAGTTGTGGTCTGGAATCCCTGGATTGAAAAAACAAAACGTATGAGTGCGATGAATGACGATGCGTATAAAACCATGGTCTGTATAGAGAGTGCAAATGCCTTAGATGATGAAAGAAGTATACAAGCACAAGAGAATCACACAATAACGGCTATAATTACACCATTAAAAGAGGATTAACATGAAAATCAATGAAAATAAAATAGCAACAGAGCTTAACCAAAGTCGTCAAACATTTGCGTACTGGAAAAAAGAGCGTCCTGAAGTATATAACACCATTCGTGGCTATTATGAACTTCGTGAAGAGTTAGAGAAAGAAAATCCAAGTATCGATGCACTTAGAGAAGTCATCGCCAATGTTGGTAAAAATCTTTCAAGCCTGACTCAAAAACTAGAGACAGATACTATTAAAGATCTAGAGACAAGACTAAACCTAGCGAAGACTGATAAGGCAAAGAAAAAAATAATGGGTGAGTATGTTAGCAACCTAAAGAAATACCCACAATGGGCACAACTTAAAAGATCTTATCAGACAAATAAAGAAAAATAGTAAGATTTAGACCTCCTTCATTCAAGAGTGTTACGGTTTGGTAACACTCTAAAACTCCCTATATAAAGCTTCTTCAAGAGATTAACTAGAATATTATATTTAAATAAAAATAAATTGTATATGATATAAATAGAATATATCACATTTGTGTTATAATTTCAAAAAAGAGAAATGACGATGATAAAAAGACTTTTTGCCACAAAAAACCAGAAATTAGTACGTAGATGGAAAAAAGAGCATGGAAATATGGTTACCTTAGCACACAAAATTATTTCAGCCTATAAACATCATAATTACAAAGCAGTAAGAAAAGAACTCAAACGTTTGAATCATGTTGCGATGGAGCATTTGATGACAGAAGACTTAGAATTCTTCGAATTATTGCAAAACAGTGCCAGAGTAGATAACAATACAAAAAAAATGGTAGATGAATTTAATCTTTCATTTCGTGATACTAAAGCAGTATTACGTGGATTTTTTGCGACGTATACACACTCAAATGCAATTTATGATGAAGAATTTTTTACTACCTTTGGTGCCATTGTTGAAGCATTGGGCAATAGAATTGCTTATGAAGAGAAAAATCTCTATGTGAAACTTGATGAGAGCAGAAGAGTCGTTAATCAGAAGATACGTTAAGCGTTAAAACTCTCTAACCTATCTCTTCCCAACTCTTTGGCCCTATACAGTGCTTTGTCTGCTTCTTGTAGAAGTACTTCAAGGTCTGCGTTATTGCTACTAAGACCAATACTCACATTTACCTTTAGCTCCTCACTTCCTTTAATAGAAATCTCACGTGTACTAGAGAGGACTCTTTGTGCAATAGCTATGGCGCTCTCTTTATCTGTATGAGGCAAAAATAGTACAAACTCCTCTCCCCCGTAACGTGCAAATATATCATCATTACGTAGCATGGTTTGACACATTTTAGAGAAACTAATCAGTACTTTATCTCCGACATCATGCCCATAGGTATCATTGATATTTTTGAAAAAATCAAGGTCTAACATTAGAAGAGTAAAAGAGTTGTTATTGGCGTCGCTTAGGTATTCATTCACAGTGCTGTAGAAGTACCGTCTGTTATAAATTTTGGTGAGTGGATCAGTTTGAGAGAGTGTTATGAGCCGTTCATTGGCTTGAGAGAGATTATTATTAAAACGTTCTTGTTCTTCAATAACATTGCTCTTTTTTTGATCTAAAACTTTAAGTGTTTGATGTTCATTTTTTAGTTGATTGTAAGAGTATGCCAGACCGATTGAGAGCAACAGCATCTCTATCGAAGAGCCTATCTGTGGAGCAAAATCAATATACTCATTTGATGGGATGATTCCAGCATTACCTAAGATGCTAATGCTGGAACCTATAACCACTGAAGTCCATGCAACGGCGTAAAATAAAAAGGTGATGGTTCTTTGATAAAGGATGAAATAGAACAAAATTAATACAAAAGCCAGTACCGCCAACAATGCTAAAAAGGAAGCAATTTTGATTGCAGTGGCATAACCAAATATAAAAGGTGTCAGACTCACTATAAGAGTGCTGTAAAAAAAGCCATTTAGAAGTTGATATAATCTTAATGAATAACGTTTAAGTTGAAGAAAATGAATGGAAAACTTTATTGAAAATCCGGCTGAAAGCATAATCGCAATAGGAACGAAATAATAATTAATAGACGGAGTATTGGGCCAAAGCAGTTCAAAGGCTGCACCACTAAGTCCTATGGAAAATCCGAAAAATACCAGATGAAAAAGTACGTAGTAAAAATAATCCTCACGGCGAACGATGAGAAAGATGAGAAAATTGTACGCCAACATAATGATAACTGCACCAAAGTAGAGGGAGAGAATTCTCTCACTATGGTGAATTTTCTTTAAATAGCTGCGCTCTTCCTCAATATGTAGGCCTATATTGGTATTGCTGTCTGTTTTTACTTTGATAAAAAAATGACGTGTTTGCGCTGGGGTAAGGCTAAAAATGTAAGAGGGTTTTGTACTGACTCCGTCTTGATCAAAGGGGCGTAAATCTCCAAGTTCTTTTTTGAGAATAAGTGTCCCATGTATTAATTCAAATATATCAACATAATCAAGAAGGGGGTATTCAAACTCTAAAAGATATCTTTGTTCTAAAGGATGTGAACTGTTGACATCAACTTTAAGCCAAAATATATCGCTGATATATCCAAACCGTGTATGTTCAGTCTGTAGGGGTTGAAAAAGTCCTTGAGCATCTTTTGCTAAGATCTCTTTCTGGCTGTAAGATCTATCTTCAAGTTGTATATAACTGATATTTTGAGAAAGCAGTGTAGCATTGGCAAACAGGGTGCTTACTAAAAATGTAGTAAACAGTAGATATTTAAACATCATTGGCTCTTTATTGGTAGTTTATTGACTCAGTCCTAGATGGGCATCGTAAGCGAGTCTCATAACGCCTATGGCGTAATTAGATGAGTTATTATACCGCATAATTTTTTTGGCATATTCACGCAAGTAGGCCAACTCTGGTTTATCACAGCTAAAACAGTCATAGGTTTTGTTATGACGTTTACTTTTTGCGTAGACAAATGAGGCGGAGTCATTATCAAACTCATAATCATACCACTGTGCTTCAATGACGTCCATGTCAGGAATTTTATCCCAATCCATTAACTCCGTAAAGTTTGCTTTTTTATGTAAAAAATAGCTGGCACTGACAATGGCATCTTCCATTTTTGTGAGATCAGCGTACTTGTTTTTATATCCTTTGGCATAGACAAATGAGTTGGGCATAAACTGTGGAATACCTACCGCTCCAGCGTAAGAGCTTGGAAGATTACACGATTCTGGTTTGAGGTCTTGTTTGTAACAGTGGGTGATGATAGAGGTCATATTGGTTTTTGCCATCTTGATGAGCCATTTTTCACGGTTGGTATTGGGTTTGGTGCGTACGAGAAGCGTATTAAAAACGATAAAAGCATCATGCGTAGGATTGATACGTCCGAGATTGGTCTCTTTAATCAATATCCCTGCGATGATTTCACGATTGACACCATAGGTCTCTTCAGCGTAGTCATAGACCTCTTTGTACTCTTTAAGATGGGTAACAATACGGGGTACATATTTTACTAAGGTATTGTTTGCTTTTTTCTCATTTTTTTTGTGATGTTTAATTTTACTGGGTTGAAGATATTTAAAACTGACTTCATCGAATTTTTGTGTTTTAAAGTAAGAGAGTAGAAATTGGTTGGCGTACTGAACACTGACCCCTTTTTTCACAACCTTTTTACAGATCTCTGTATAGTCAGGGTTTTGAAAGGTACAGTTGTCATGTTTGGCAAAAAGTAGGCCAGTAAGGCCGAGTATTAATAGTAATTTTTTCATTATTATTTGTGTGCTTTCATATTTATTTTATTTAATCGCTCAGGTGTTCCAATATCTTCCCAGATACCACTGTGTAGCGTGCCAGAGATTTTATTTTGATGCATCGCTTCACGTAAAAGTGGGGCTAAGGCACTACGTCCATAAGGGAGGTCTTTAAACATCTTGGGATTATAGTAGGCGATGCCTGAATAAGTCTTTGAGTCATCCGTGTTATCTAAAACTCTGCCTTTTTTTAAAGTAAAGTCACCCTTTGTGTGTTGTGGAGGATTGGGCACTAAGATAAGGTGTGCATCATCCTCGCCTAAATCAAAACCAGTATCAAAAGCATAATCAGACCAAACATCTCCATTGACCAGTAAAAATGCTGCATCACCTAAGAGTGGAAGGGCTTTTATGATACCACCTGCACTCTCTAACGCACCTTCTTCTCTCTCATCAGAGTAGGTGAGTTTGATACCCCACTGTTCGCCATTACCCAGCGCGCTCAGTATTTTATGACCCAGATGGGCAATGTTGATGATAATCTCTTCAAATCCTGCTTGTGCGAGTTTTTCGATATGCCAAACAATCAGTGGTTTTGCATGAACTTCAAGTAGAGGCTTGGGTGTGACATTCGTTAAGGGTCGCATACGTTCACCCCGGCCAGCAGCCAATATCATCGCTTTCATTGACACTCTTTTAGAAGTTTGACCAAGGCTTTTGTCTCATCATAGCGCGCTGCGGTTTCTAGCACGTATTTGAGTGTCAGTGGGATATCTTTTAAGTATCCCTCTTTTCCATCACGAAGATAGAGTCTGGAAAAAATACCTAAGACCTTGATATGTCGTTGAAGTCCCATAAAGTCAAACCATTTTATAAAGGTTTTATCATCTGTTTTCAAACCCAAGATGTCACGAAATTCTAAAACCAATTTCTCTATCTCGTGCCGTTCAAATTCGATATAACAATCTTTTAAAAGTGAAACCAAATCATAAGTAATCGCACCACACATTGCATCTTGATAATCAATAACGGCGACTTCATTTTTTGCATCCAGCATAATATTTCGAGAGTGAAAATCACGGTGGACAAAAACATTTTGCGGCTGTTCTAAAACGAGGTCAGATATCGATTCTAGCGCGCTGGATAGGGTCTTTTTTTGCGTATCTGTTAGTGCGATATTTAAGTGCTGTTTTAAGTACCACTCTTGCATTAAATCCATCTCAAAATGAAGAAAGGCTTTGTCATATAAAGGAAGCCCTTGTGTGTCAGCGCGCTGCATGTTAACGATGCAATTAAGGGCTTGTTTGTAAAGTGTTATAAAGTTGTTAGTATTTAAAACATTTAGATAATGGGTATTTCCAAAGTCCTCTATGATGAGATATCCAAGTTCTAAATCTTGTTCTAAAATATGAGGAACTTGTACCCTCACATCAAGCAGTCTTTGTGTGACATCGATGAAAGGACGAAGAGACTCTTTTTCTAATGAAGAGTCCATGAGAAGAACGGTTTCCTTATCTTTTGTAAGACGGTAATATTTTCTAAAACTTGCATCGGCTGAAGCGATGGTAAGTTGAAAATCTTTATAAGGGGTATGCTTTAGCCAATTGTTGATTTTATCCATAGATAGCTCCAATGATTGAATCTTTTTTTGCTCCAGTAATAGAGCTGAGATTGATGACTCTGTTGTGTACTCTTTGGCGCGCCAACCAAGCAAAAGCGAGGGCTTCCATATAGTCACTGCTCACACCATAGTCATCACTGGGTTTAATGGTACATCCCTTGAGATATTTACTTAATGATACGATGAGGGCTAAGTTTTTTGCGCCCCCTCCACATAAAATAAGATGTTTTATTTTTTTGTCTTCTAGTGCTTCCGCGATACTAAGGACACTGAGTTCAAGGAGTGTTGCTTGAACATCAACAGGACGCAGAGCAGAAAACTCTTGAAGTTTTTCTTCCAACCAGTGGCCATTAAAAAGTTCTCTCCCTGTACTTTTTGGAGGAGTTTGATTAAAGTAAGATTCGCTAAGCAGTGTGTTTAATAGGGGTTGATGAATATTACCACTACGTGCCCACTCCCCTTTTTTATCAAAAGGTTTGTTAAGATTTTTATCAATCCAGTAGTCTAGAAGTACATTGGCTGGTCCAACATCAAAACCTGTTGGTAAGCCTAAAAATGTGATGTTGGCGATACCTCCAAGGTTAAGAACGGCAACATCATCGCCAAGGTAGTTAAAGATAGATTGATGAAAGGCGGGAGCGAAGGGTGCGCCTTGACCACCATGGGCGACATCTAAACGTCTAAAATCAGCAACGACTTTAATGCCAGTCTGGGCATATACAATATTGGCGTCACCGAGTTGCATCGTAAAAGGAGTGTCACCGAAGGGTTGATGCCACAGTGTTTGTCCATGTAGTCCAATGGCCGTAATATTTTCAGATAGGATCTCTTCTCTTTGCAGTAGTGCATTAATGGCCTTGGCAAAGAGATGTCCGAGTTGATGATCAAGTTTACCAACGGCTTCTAGACTGCTTGGCTTTTCAATCATCTCTAAAATTTTAGCTTTTAGTAATGGGTCGAAGGGATATTCTAGTGCGCTGATAAAGGCAGGCTTATGTGCACCTATTTCGCACAGAACGACATCTACGCCATCAAGGCTGGTTCCCGACATTACACCGATATATTGTTCACTCATGAGATTTTCCTAACTGCATAATAATAAAAGAGACAAAGGTTCCAATGACGATTTGCCATGAAAACCCTAGGGAGATACCAAAGATATAAGGCTGAAGAGACAAGACGGTAACAAATCCACCCAATAGTGCCCATGGTACGGTGTTGGCGTTACCACGTTTAGTAAAGATGGCTGAAAAGAAGACACCCAAAAGTCCGGTGTAGGCAAAAGCCATCACGCCAAGCGCAAAACTCACCAACGAAAGGTCACTGTAATGTTGCCAATAATAACTTATCATCGCCATAAGGGAGAGAATCAAAGCAAAGAAGAGAACGGCTTGGCGAGAAGCTTTGATGTAATGTGTCTCATCCATTTGAACGCGCTTGGACTTCCAAGGACGGTAGATATCTTCAACGGCTACAGAAGCCATCGCCCCTAAAACAGAGTTGGTACTTGAAAGCGCTGCGGCTATAGCGCCAACAGTCACTAATCCACGCAGACCATCAGGCATCTGTGTGAGTATATAGTGCATAAAAATAGTAATTTTTTCACCTTGAAAACTCTGTGTGACATCGGCTTGATTGTAAAAAAGATAGAGTAGGGCACCGATAGATAAAAAAAGTAAAACTACAGGAATCGTCAAAAGAATAGAGACAATAAGTGAGCGCGCTGCATCTTTAGAATTTTTACACGAGAGTACGCGCTGCGTCATATCTTGATCGAGTCCAAAGGCGGCGATGTTGAGTAAGAGCCAGCCCGTTAGTAGACCGATGATACTAAATTTTCCATCCAGTGAGGTGTCAAAAACTCTCAGTTTATTGTGCTCTTGCAGTGTCTCAATAATGTTGATATCACCTAAAGAATTATAGAGATAAAAAAAGACGATAAGTGCGGCACCGATGTAGGTGATGGCTTGAATGATGTCTCCCCAAATAACAGACTTGACTCCGCCAAAGTAAGCATACGCCAGCGCGCCAAGTATTAAGATGACGATAGAGACGGTGACATGGAGAAAGGTGACATCTAAAAAAAGTATCATAGAGATAGCCAGCGCGCCGATATAGAGTCTTGCCCCACTGGCAAGAACACGGCCAAGAAGAAACATAATTCCTGCTTGTCGCTTAGCGCGCTCGCCGTAACGTGATTCTAAAAGTTCATAAACAGTAATAGCGCGCAGGGCATAAAATTTAGGAATTAGAATATAGGCAACAAAAAGTACCCCTAACAGTCCTGAGAAGTAAAATCCGATAAAAGTGAAGTCATGGGCATATGAAAACTCTGGCGCGCCCAAGAAGGTGGCGGCGGATTGTGAAGTAGCAAGAACAGAGATCGCAACGGCAAACATGGGCATGGAGTTTGCACTTACAAAAAACTCCCGCGAAGAGGAGATCTTTGTCCGTCCTAGAGCGTAAGAGCTAAGCGCTAAGGTGAGAAAATAGGCGGAAAATATAGCCCAGTCGAGCGGTGAAAAAGCACTTTCCATTATTTTCTTTCTCTTTCTCTATATTGATGTAATCGCTCAATTCTTCTGTTTGACTCGATGATTCTCTTTTTATCAATTTTTCCATCATGAACTCCTTTTAAAATAGTTTCTACAATCTCACCCGTGTTATTGGTGCTTAATTGATTGCCAAAAAGTAAGATATCTACACCCGCATTGATGGCCAAGGTTACTGTCTGAGAGAGCGTATAATGCGCAGATATCGCTTTCATCTGTAAGTCATCACTGATAATGACACCCTGATACCCCATCTGATGACGAAGTAAAATATTATTAACTTTATGTGATAAAGTAGCAGGAAACGTTCCATCTAGTTGGTCGTTAAAAACATGTGCGGTCATAATCATCTGCACATCATCACTGTTGATGAGGTTTTGGTAGGGTTCTAATTCTGCGTTAGACCATGTTTTACTGATATCAACAAAACCTTTATGGGAGTCTCCTAGCGAAGAACCATGACCAGGAAAGTGTTTTAAAACAGAGAGTACTTTCTCTTTTTTCAGTGCGTCCATAAATATTTTGGCGTAGGCAGTAACGTCTTCACTTTTAGCGCCATAAGAACGATCAAGTCCTACTATGACTTTATTGTCTGGATTGCGCGCTAAGTCCACCACCGGAGCAAAATCACAGTTGATGCCATTTTCTGAAATCATCTTAGCTTGGTTGGCATAGATCTGTGCTGCTTGTTTGTAGTCAAGACTAGAGACATCAAAGGCAGAAGGAATTTTCAAAAAGCCATACTTCGGCTTCAAGCGCGCTACCTTTCCACCCTCTTGATCGATAGAGATAATAAGTGGTTTTTTAGCGTATGACTTTAGTTGGGTACTCAGCGCGCTGAGTTGTGAAGGGGAGCTTATATTTTTTGTTCTGTTACGATCATGATAAAACCTATCAAATAAAATAACGCCACCCAAGTCATAGTTTTGGATATCTTGAACAATTAAAGAGTCTCTGCTTAGATTTGAATCTTCAAACCCCACCACCAACATCCGACCAATCATCTTTTTGAGTGCATCATCATTGGTTTGAAGGGTATGAAAATTTAAAAATAGTAGTAGAAGTAGGGAGAGTTTCACGTTCAAATCCTTTGAGGGATTTAAGCAATTACTATTCCTTTTGTACGTCTGTGTAAGAGCAAAACAGCTTTCTAATAAGCATTTTGTCATTCAAAGATGTATTACAAATTCCTAACAGATTAATAATGGTAGTATTGTTAAAAAATAGTCTCTTTCTTCATCATTCATATCTCGATTTATAATATTTAAAAATTAACTATCTTTATACCTAGTTCAGAGACAGGAGTAACTACAGAAGAAGTTAGCAAGAACGTCAGCACGCTCTTTTTGGGGTGGTGGTGTACGCGCTACTAATGAGCCAAATTATAAAATTGTCAAACTCGCACACCCTATGCCATACGCCAACAAGTTTTGGTTAAAAAGTCTAGGACTAAAAGAGAACAGACAGTATATTAGGTTTCAAGAGAATGTTGATTGTACGCCTTTTATTGAATCCGAAGAAGAGTAAAACGACTTGCTAAAATATCAAATTTTAGAGATAATAATAAAAAAAAGAGAGAGAAGATGAAAAATATAATATTTATGTTACTGCTTACAGTACTTGTTTTTAGTGGATGTGAGAAGCCTGGGGAGAGTGAAGAGAGACGACCATCAACGGACGCAAGTATAGTGATTGATTCAATGGAAGAGACAAGCACAATGGTGAGATGGTCTGGTATACATATTACCAAGGACAGTTCTCCACAGGGGCAGTATTGGTTTGGAGTGGACAGCTCGCGAACAAGTATTATTGATGGAGTACGAACCGTAGGCAGTCGGGGGGGGGTACGACAGGATTTTACCAAGTCAGCGATTACCAAAGACAAAACATTGTTGACATTGATAATATTGAGCCAAGAGATAGTGCAGTGGTATTTGATGTTGAACAGGTAGAGTCAGTACAGTGTGACTTTGATAGTATGTCAGGCAATTCAGCAATAGTGCAATGTGTAATATACAGCAAAAACAATGAACTGATAACACAATTTGAAACCAGCCTCGGGGTAAACAGTGGAGAAGTTGTAGAAGATGTATTCTTCCCAATTTTAAGAGTTACTACTCCAGAACTAGAAGAGTGGGATGATATTATGGACACAGTGTTCGATTCAACAAAACTTTTTGATGGACGCAGTTTCATTGAAGAAGAGGAACTTTAAACAAGGCCTCATAGGGTAAAATAACCCAGTTACACCGCACTAAATACAGAAGAGACTTCTAGGCTAAGCGAGGCACTTTAATGCTCCTTAGCCAACTACTACATCAAGAAAAAAAAGGTGTCAGGTGATTCCAATAACTAAATATATATTGGTATATTTTTGTATCTCTTGTCTTTCATACTTCATCTAAGAATAAGGGACTTACCGGGTATTTTCTTCTCTCGATCATTATTATTAAACTATAGATAGATATTTAAATATGCTATAATACATTAATACATCACTATGTAAAGGAGTGTTTATGCATAGATTAAATTTAACTATTGATGAGGGACTTTATGAGAAGGCCAGAGCTTTTAGTTTTTTAGAAAATAAATCTATCTCTCAAATGATTAGAGAGAGCCTTTCTGATTACTTAGAGAATAGCAAAGAAAAAAGTAAAAAAGTAGAACTTCTGTTAGAAGCAGATGATGAAGAAGAAATTTTGGCTATCATGAAAAATGATGATTTTGTCTCTCAAGATAACTTCGCTAAAAAATTTAATTTATGATTATCAGCTATTCGAAAACTTTTGAAAAGAAGTTTTCAACCTATCCTAAAAACCTACAATCTAAAATCTTTAAAGCTATAAATAATATCCCAGATGGGGACATTAAACGAATGACAGGGAATGACATTCCTCCTATCTACAGACTCAGAGTATCTAAATATCGAGTTCTTTTTCATATGAATGAAGAAGAGATAAAAATATTAAAAGTTGATAGTCGTGGTGATATCTATAAGTAGAAGTGCATATACGCATTATATTAAGAGACGATTAAATACCATTTACGCATCATATTATGATATGATTATAACAGTTAATCGTCTCATGGAGTAAATATGCAGCAGGTAAAAAAATGGATTTGGCAACAAAAAGAGTATCCTAATTTTTATTATGACAAGGAAAAATTTGAAAGCTTATTTCTGGATATAAGATATGAGCAGGGTCTTCTTGATGGGATATATCGAAGTATTAAGGGTGATGATTTACTGCAAACACAAGTTGAGATTTTGACAGAAGATGCACTGAACACCTCGGCCATAGAAGGAGTTTCTCTTAGTCGTGATAGTGTTCGATCTTCTATAATGAATAGATTTGGTTTGGAGTATGAGTTAAAAGACAGTTCAAATCGTTTAACTGATGGTGTTATAAATATATTATTGGATGCGACAAATCATTATGAGAAAGAGATTACTTTAGAACGAATATTTGGCTGGCAACATGCTCTGTTTCCTTATGGAATTAGTAGTCATCAACATATTAATATTGCAAGCTTTAGAGGGGATGGAGATATGCAGATCGTTTCAGGAGCGATAGGCAAAGAGAAGGTTCATTACATTGCACCCAAGCGAAAAGACCTCGAAGCGCAGATGATACAATTTTTAAAATGGATTAATGATGATTCTGATCTTAGCATAGTGAAAGCAGCTGTAGCACATTTGTGGTTTGTGATTATTCATCCTCTTGATGATGGTAATGGGAGAATTGCTCGTGCCCTTAGTGATCTGGTTTTAGCAAGAGATGCTTCTCAGACTCTAAAACTTTATTCGGTATCTCAAAGTATTAGAAACAATAGAAAGGCTTATTATGATGTTTTGCAGGAGACTACTTCTGGAAATTTGGATATTACAGCTTGGATTAGTTGGTTTTTGCAAATGATGCTGGAGGCGTTAAAAGAAGCGCAGGTGAGCATACATTATATTACAGAAAAGATGCATTTTTGGGATAGACATAGAGAAACAGTTTTGAATGAGAAACAGATTAAAGTCTTGAATAAACTTTTAGACATGGGGAAAGGAAACTTTCAAGGAGGATTGAATACAAGAAAGTATGCAGGGATGACAAAAAGTAGTAAGCCTACTGCTAGCCGTGACATAAAAGATTTGCTTGAGAAAGGGTGTCTAAAGCAAATCCTAGGAACAGCTGGTCGTAGTAGTAGTTATGAACTGAACTGATTAAAACTCTACATCTTCAAAACGATCGATGATCCACTCAGCAACGGCTTGTGCTTCGGCGTCGGTTAATTGTGTTTGCGCTGGCATAACACCAAAGGTCTCTTTTGCATGGTCTTGACACAGTGAAGTGAAAATATCGGGCTGTTTTAGGTAGGCTTTGATAAAAGAGTGGTGTACAAATAGACGTGCCTCTTCGTTATCAAGATTTACTGTGATGACTTCTTGAATACGTTTGGATACTTCTACCATCGGAGGAGCGAGCAATTTTTTTGCTTTAAGTGCCGTCATCGTCTCAGACTTGGTTAAAAACTCTACATGACACTGTTTACAGTCTCTATTATAGATATCATACCCATCAATATCATCAGAAGTAAGCTCAGCTGCAAAAAGTGTTGAGAAGCTCAGTAGAGCTAATAGTGCAAATTTTTTCATTATGTTTCCTTTAGGATTTGTTTTGATGATAAATTATAGATTATTTGTGTTAAGTGAATGTTAGTGATAATTTTGTGTTATTATTTATATACTATTTTATTAAGGTATATTTAAAGAGTGATTTATTAATCATTGTCTTTTCTGGAATAAACTGTGTATAAGAAAATTAATAAGGAATACAAGATCATGAAAAAAAGTTTTTTACTCGCCACAGTTTTAGCAAGTAACATAGTTTTTGCCCAAGTCATTCCGACCCAAACAATTTTAACACAAGCAACAAAGCTTCAAAATAATTCACTATCAAGTATGGCCATTACACAACTCCAAAATCGTGGATTAGATACAGATGTTGCCACATCAAAAGTTAATAAATCTTTATCTCAAGATGCTTTAGTTATCGATTTGATGACACAAAATTTAGTCAGTGTCGTTGATGAAGTGTCTTTAGAAGATGTGGTAAGTTATATCTCAGAAGCAGCACTGTTTGATAGATCTATTGATTTAAGCACGTACTCTTCATTGGTAAGTATCACACAAAAAAAGATGGGTGCTTCTTTAAGTGACGAAACTTTGAGTGTTTTAGCAAAAGTGTCTTTTCAAAATCTAAAAATAAGTAAACTGATTTAGTTAAGAAAATTCGTATAAATTTATAGTATACTATAAGATTAATTAATAATTTAATCTGGGATGTGTCGTATGAATTTTAAGAAAACAGTACTTCTAGGTGCTCTCTTAGGCACCTTTTTTGTGGGATGCGAGAGAGATTTTATCGACCCTGTAGAAGATAAGCAAAACCTTACAAAGACCACAGTCTCAAACTCCATCAATACTTCATCAATACTTACTCAAAAAACTTTTACAGATGTATACAGCGTACTTAAAACTGCTTGTCTCAGTTGTCATGGAAGTAGTGGTGTCTTTACTTTAGGGACGAGCGCTTCTGCCCTTTCTGAGAGCGAAGCGTATAATAATATTGCAAACTTTATTGATACTTCAAGTAGTGCAGAGAATTCTATTCTCCTTCAAAAAGCAAGTGGAGGGCTCTCTCACGGTGGTTCTACTGTTTTTACCAGCAGTTCAAGTGATTATATTTTAGTAGCTGCGTGGATAGACGCAGGATTGCCCTCAGGGACAACAATATTTGGTTCTACTGAGAGTAATACAACGCAAGAGGCAAGTGCCCGTCCTGGTTATGATATTCCCAGCGCGCCAGCTTTGAGTTTTACTAAAAAACATAAAGAGGACTTTTCTCCGGTTCAAGGCAAAGCGTGTATAGTATGTCATAGAGAAGAAGAAGGAAAAGATATTGTCTCCATAGGCGGGACACTCTCTTCATTTATCAATACAGAAAATGGAAAGTACTATCAAGACCTAACAGGGTACAGTGTAAATATTGTTGGGGAAGATGGTTTAAATATTACTATGCATCCAAAAAGTGCAAGTTCAGAAATAGGGCATAATAATTTCTACACTAAAAGTGAAGATCTGCCAAGTTCTGAAAAGTTTACTGTTTTGATTAAAGATGAAAATTCAACAACGTTTAACCAATCAGGAAGCAACACGCACAGTACTAGAACACATAGAGATTGTAACAGTTGTCATGGTGAAGTGGGATTAAATGGAGCACCAGGAAGAGTTCTGGTACCTTTAGTAAATTAAAAAGTGAAGGTCCTAGAGACCAGCGGCTTCCATCACTCTTGCCTGAGTATCAGTAATAAGCATATCGATTAACTCATCAAAAAGTCCACCACCCATAATTTCACCCAAACGATAAAGAGTTAAGGTAATACGATGATCTGAGATACGATTTTGTGGGTAGTTGTAGGTTCTAATACGACCAGAACGGTCACCTGAACCAACCTGTGCATTACGAATAGCATCACCCTCAGATTGTGCATTGCGCATTTCAATATCAAAAAGACGGGCTTTAAGAACTTTCATCGCCTTATCTTTATTTTTATGTTGAGATTTTTGATCTTGATTGGTTACAACCAGACCTGTTGGAAGGTGCGTAATACGTACCGCAGAATCGGTAGTATTGACTGATTGACCACCATTTCCTGAGGCGCGCATCACATCTATCTTAAGATCAGTTGGATCGATTTCAACCTCAACATCGTCCACTTCTGGCATGATAGCTACCGTGATAGCAGAGGTGTGAACACGTCCCTGAGACTCAGTTGCAGGAACACGTTGAACACGGTGTGTTCCCCCTTCGTACTTCATACGAGAGTAGACATTTTCACCTTTAATCAGTGCGATAATCTCTTTATATCCACCTGATTCAGAAGGTGAAGTACTCATAAGCTCAATTTTCCAGCCACGTACTTCAGCGTAACGCTGATACGCACCAAAAAGGTCACCAACGAAAAGAGCTGCCTCATCTCCACCCGTTCCAGCGCGCATCTCAATGATGGTATTTCTATCATCATTAGGATCGACTGGCAACATTAAAAGCTTGATCTCTTCTTCAAGTTCACTGATTTGTGGTTCTAATTCTCTAAGTTCTTCTTTGGCCAATTCTCCAAGTTCTGCATCACCGAGCATGGATTTATTGTCTTCGATATCTGCTAAAAGTTGCTTATACTCTTTAGTTTTTTCGTAAACAGGAAGGATAGAAGATTGTTCTTTTGAGAGTTCTGTCATTTTAGCGATGTCTGAATTTACTTCTGGTAGACAAAGTAAGTCTGTAATATCATCATAGCGTTTGATAAATGGATCTAATTTTTCTGATAGCATGGAGTTTTACCTTTATATATAGGTGAAGAGTGGGTTGAGAGTTTTCAGACCGAAGTCTGAAAAAGTGAATTAGATAGCGTTTACAGCTTTGTGTAGACGGCTAATTTTACGAGATGCAGTCTCTTTTTTAAGAATGCCCTTGCTTACAAATGTATGAATTTGCTTGTTAGCAATTTTGAAAGCAGCTTCTGCTTCTTCTTTATTACCAGCTTCGATTGCTCCACGAACATCTTTAACGATGTTTTTAAGACGTGTGCGGTAGTAACGGTTACGTTCTGTACGTACTTCAGTTTGACGAATACGCTTTAATGATGACTTATGATTTGCCATAAATTCTCCTGTCATGTAATTTTAGGGGCGAATAATACCTTAAAGAAGTTTAAATTTAAGTTAAGCCAAAGTAATAACTTCAAAGAGAGTAGATATTAACCTTATAAATGTTAAAATCGGTCCATTAAAACACAGGATGTTAAATGGAATTTTTTGGAACTGACGGAGTACGTGGCGAAGCAGGTAGTTTTTTAAGTGCGCAATTGGCTATGAAGGTAGCAATGGCGGCAGGAATCTATTTTAAAGACAAAGCAGTAACCAAAAAGATCTTAGTGGGTAAAGATACACGTCGAAGTGGTTATATGATAGAAAATGCCATTGTAAGTGGTCTAACTGCTGTTGGATATGATGTTATCGAGATTGGCCCGATGCCAACTCCGGCTATCGCTTTTTTAACAGCAAATATGCGTTGTGATGCAGGAATTATGATCTCTGCTTCGCATAATTCATTTGAAGATAATGGTATCAAATTTTTTGATGGCAATGGAGATAAGTTAAATTCTGATGTTGAAAAACAGATTGAAGCAATTATCAATAATGATGAGCTTTTAAATGATTCTGCGGTCGTTGGTAAAAAAATAGGACAAGCAAAACGTATAGATGATGTTATTGGTCGCTACATCGTTCAACTGAAAAATTCTTTTCCTAAAGATTTGAGTCTTCAAGGTCTGCGTATTGTTCTTGACGCTGCAAATGGGGCGGGATACAAGGTAGGACCAACGGTTCTTGAAGAACTTGGTGCTGAAGTGATTGTCCTTCACGATAAGCCAGATGGTTTTAATATTAACGAAGGTTGTGGCGCGCTACACCCTAAAGATGTGAGTGACGCAGTCAAAAAATACCGTGCAGATATCGGTTTTGGACTTGATGGTGATGCGGATAGATTGGTTGTTGTTGATGAGAAAGGTGAAGTCGTTGATGGAGATCAACTGATTGGTGCGATTTCTCTTTATCTGAAAGATCAAAACCTTTTAAAAGGTAATGGGATAGTAACCACCGTGATGAGTAATCAAGGTTTAGATGACTCGATGAAAAAAGCAGGTTTAACGCTTCACCGTTCAGCAGTGGGTGATAAAAATGTTCTTGAAGTGATGAAAAAAGAGGGAATTAACTTTGGTGGTGAACAAAGTGGTCACATCATCTTTACAGATGCGGCAAAAACGGGCGATGGCTTGGCGAGTGCATTACAGACTTTAGCACTTC
The DNA here is from genome assembly GCA_016744905.1 of Sulfurimonadaceae bacterium. GTDB lineage: Bacteria > Campylobacterota > Campylobacteria > Campylobacterales > Sulfurimonadaceae > BB10. The sequence continues at coordinate 32,987 of JADGDM010000005.1, forward strand.
TACTGCGTACTAAAAAACCAGCTTCACAAGTTTTACGTCCCTTTGATCTTTATCCTCAAAAACTGGTGAATATTCAAGTTAAAGTGAAAAAACCACTGGATAAAATCAAAGGTCTGTCTGAAATGCTGAGCGCGCTAGAGAAAGAAGATATTCGTCAACTGGTACGTTATTCAGGAACTGAAAATAAATTGCGTATCTTACTTGAAGCAAAAAATGCAAAAATCATGAATAAAAGAATGGATGAATTGGTTGATTTCTTTCAAAAAGCTTTAAATGCCTAGGCTTGTTAAAACCAAGGAAGATAGCCTTAAGTACTACGGGGGTCTTTTCTTTGCCCTCGTAGGTATCTTTTTAATGGACCACTACATCAAAGAGTGGATACTGCTCAGCGCGCTGGATAAGTATGCACTTCAAGACACCACACAACTGTTTGGCAAATTTTGGCCACTGTATGAGACAAAGATTATGAATCTTGATTTGATTTTTAATAAGGGCGTTGCCTTTAGTATGTTTGCCTTTCTAGAAGAGTGGTTAAAGTGGATACAGTTACTACTTATTAGTGGGGTTATGGTGTATATTGTCATGCTCAGGGACCTCTGTTTTGCTATTCCTGGTGGGATTCTTCTCGGTGCTGGTTTTTCAAACGTTTTTGACCGCTTTCAACATGGTGGGGTTGTGGATTATTTTCACTACCACTATGGTTTTAATTTTGCCATCTTTAACTTTGCAGATGTGATGATTGATTTTGCGGTAGCTTGGATTATTATCTTAAATATTTGGCCACATTTGTGTGCTACTAAGGAGTCTTAGTAGTGCGTGTCTTTTTACTGATAGCACTTTTAGTTTTTAGTTTAAAAGCCGTAGATATTACGTTTGTCCCAACCCTAAGCTCAAACCCTACCAGTGGTACAGGTTTTGGTGTAATGAGCTCTATCATCTATCAAGCAGATAAAGAGTCATCCCCTTCTCAAGCTATTTTCTTAGCCCAATATACCAATACGGATTCATATAATGTATTTGCTATCAATTCAATGTTTTTCGACTCGGATAAATATATTTCAAATACAGTCGCTGGGTATGTATTTAATAACTCTTCTTTTGATTTGAGCAGTGCGATACCAATAAGCATAGAAAACAGTGATGCAAACTTTCAAGCCAATGCCTTGATTTTTCAAGAACAACTTATGGTTCTTGTTTTTGAGCACTTTTATGCAGGGGGACAATTTTTTTATACCCAACAGAAATTCAGTTCAAATAATACAATAGGCGCACTTTTTTTAGCGCTCAAAGGGATTGAGGACTCGAATAATGGGGCACTTGGACTGGTAGCCAATTATGACACGCGTAGTAAAAAAGAGAAATTCTATCCACGCGATGCCTCTTTACATGAACTTAAGTTCTATTATTATCCTACAAGTTTTGGTAACTTTGAAGAGTTTAGTACCGCAGAAATTAATATGCGTAAATACATTCATGCTTTTAAAGAGAGCGATGTTTTGGCGATGCAAGTATATACCAAGGTGTGTAGTCCAAATACACCGGATGCCTCTTTATCTTCATTGGGTATAAACAATATTCTTCGTGGTTTTAGCATTGGTCAGTATAAGGCTCGAAATATGTTTGCATCGCAACTAGAGTATCGCTACGAGTTGGATGAATCCAATTTTAAATTTACGACCTTTGCCGGAGCTGCTTATCTCGCTGGTGGATCTAAAGGTACAGAGGTAGGTAGTAGAGACGCTGACAATGGCGCCTATGGAAGTTTTGGCGTCGGGGTACACTATCTTATACAAAAAGAGGCGGGTATTGACTATCGTGTTGACTTAGTAAGCACGAGTAAAAATGAGCAGTCTATTTATGCTACCGTCAATCAAGCCTTCTAGCTGGCGCGCTAGATAAAAGTTAAGTTTAAAATTAAAACGATATACTTCCACCCTTAACTAAGTATATGCTCGATTAACTCAGTGGTAGAGTGCTTCCATGACATGGAAGAAGTCATTGGTTCAAGTCCAATATTGAGCACCATCAATTTAAATTCACAAATACTTTCCCTTTAAACCTCTATATAACAGCCTTATTGATATACTTGTCATTGATACCAGTTGGTATTTTATATTAGTCCAAAGAACAGAGAAAAGAAACCATCAATAGGACTACTCTACATTTCAGGATTGATCTTCTTTTAGTAGTTTTAATGTGTCGCATAAATTACTTAAAAAAGTAAGACGTATAAAAATGCAATGTTTTTGCAATGTTTTTATGTTAGTGTTGACAGTAGGTTATGCAGATTCCTGCTGAATAAAGGAAGTGAAATGAAATATGTAGTGTCAAATATAATAATAATTTTAATAATGTCTTTTATGTTAGAAGGATGTAGCGGTGATTCATCTGATGGAAATATACAACATGTTAGTACTGCGCCAATAACTTCTATTGAACTTCCAGTATTGGATGATTTTACGGTCTCAGTTGTCAACACAGTTGAAACAGGCTTTTTCTACTCAGACTTTTTTGCAGGATTTACCTATGACATAGCATTGTCCCAGGATGGAACAAAAGCATATCTAGCTAATTGGAATGAGGGACTAGTTGTCTTAGATACAACGAACCCTCTCTCGCCATCTCTACTTTATAGCGATGAGTATATGAATGAAGCTGCACAAAGTATTATCTTGTCCCAAGATGAGACGACGGTATATATTGGAACCACTAGAGGGATAGTAATAAAAGATGTTTCAAATTCAAAAGTACCTGTTGTTTTGGGTGAGATACTTGATTTAGATGGGGCAGTAAGAAACTTAGCGATATCTAAAGATGGGACAAAAGCTTTCCTCGCTAAATCACAACGGATTTCAGGGGATTCTAACGGCTTTGTAATAGTAGACCTTACAACTATTTCAACCCCAACAATTTTGAGTGATTATACTCCTGTCGTTGGAAATATTGGAGATGTTACTTTATCAGAAGATGAAACTAAAGCTTTTGTATTAAATAGCTCGAAGTTATTAATATTTAGTATTATTGATGCAGCGGCACCCGTCCTATTAAGTGAATTACAAATGGAAGGATATCTTAATGAAATAGTACTGTCTCCTGATGAGAAGAAGGCGTATATAGTAAACAGTGATTATGGTTTACAAGTGATAAATATTGAAGAACTTGAGTCACCAAGTGTTATTGGCTCGATGAGGGATTATATGAGCAGTGGATGGAAAGGGATAACTCTTTCATCCAATAGTGAAATGATCTACATGACAAGTTATGAAGAGCTATTAGTTATTGATGTAAACAGTCCTACGCTGCCTATTTTAGTTAGTAGATATGATACCGCCATAGAAGATCCGGATATAACTGATGTCCAAGATATAACCTTATCAGCTGATAACAAGTATGCATATATATCCAATGGTAGACAAGGTGTTCAAATATTAGCGTTGACCCAAAAAAGAGTTGTAGGACAGATCTCAGTTATCTCTGATGGTGGTTCTAAGATTAGTTCGTTTACTCTTAGTGGTACAGGTTATTCTGACTTTAATATAGATGAAGGTGGGACAATTACCTTAAACAATACCCTTAGCGATGTGATGTATTACAAGTTATTAGTATCTGCAACAAATGAGTTGGGTGAGAGTAACTTGGTAAATTTAAATATTACGGTTGGAAGTACGAATTTGATTCCATCAGCTGATGGAGGAACAGATAAGAGCGTAAATACCTTAGATACTGTAACTTTGAGTGGTAGTGAAAGCTCAGATGGTAATGATGATGGCTTAACTTATTTTTGGCGTCTTATAAGTAAACCTTTAGAGAGTGTAGCAATCTTATCAGACAATACAACAGAAGAGACGACATTTACAGCTGACATAGATGGTACTTACGTGTTTGGATTAATCGTCAATGATGGACAGATTGAAAGTGTTGAAGATACTGTTACTATAACAGCTGGAGATTTTGAAGGTCCTAGCCGTTATGTGATATCTAAAGATCTCAATAATAAGTTATACATCGAAAAATATAATAATTATGGACTTGTTGTCACTGAGATAAAAAATGCTGTTTACAAATCAACAAAAATATTGTTAGACGGTGACGATAATGTACTTGAATTTGAGTACAAAGACGACCGCGTGACACTAAAATATAAGGGTGATACCAAAGATGTACTCTATTCAGGTGAGGCTATAACTAACTCTTCTTCTCTTAGAGGTTTTTTAGACTTTTTTTCAGAAACAGGTGAGGCTACAGACTTAGAATCAGAATTTGATCAAACAAGTAGCAAAATGGGGGATGTCTTTGAAACACATATAGTTTTGAAGACAGGCAAAAATATAGTTGATTGGATTACAACAAAAGTAAATAGTAAAATAGATCGTTTTAAGAACATCTGGGATGCAGCGGTAATTGCTAGGGATAAATTTAAAAGGTATGTGGGCATTAAAGCACCTCTTGGAGATAGTTCCGCATATGAGAAAGTATCTACTCAATTTAATGGGAATGATATCACTGGAATAAGGGATGATATTGATGATTTTGAGGATTATACAAATATTGATAATACCAACTCTTTTAAGAATACTACTTTTATGTATGAAGAAGAGAGCAGTGATTTTAAAGGGAGTAAGATCATATCATATGATGCAGATGCTAAAAAGGTTGAGGAGCTACCTAATTATGATGCCAATGGAAAAATAGAATCTATCAGTATAAAAACAAACTTTGATGTTAATGGTGGATATGATGAAGAGCTTGTATCTCCTCAGTTATGTACAGATGGTGAGACAAAAGCACGAGAATGTAGTATAGAAAATGGTTTAGGTTTTCATACTCAAACTTGTTTAGATAACAGCTGGATTGCACAATCAATAGAGTGTGTTCTTTCGCATTGTAATACAGGTTATATTGTAAATGGAAATATGTGTGTTCTTAGTGGAGGAGATGAAAATGCGGTTGCGATAGATGATGTGTTTATTTTCACAGGTGATTTATTAGTAGATAAGAGCTATCTTAGTGAAGGATACATAAGTACTTTTACTTTTGATGTATTGGCCAATGATACAGGGAATTTAGGGAATATTACCTCCATAAAAATGGATGGAACAAAAAATATGGGGTTTAAAATTTCAGAAGATAAAAAATCAATTTTTTATGATCTATTTTATATAGGTGAGAACTCTTTTTCTATGAGTTCACAGGCCTCAGAGCTTTCATTTAGCTATGTAGTAGAAGATCTGACTTCAGGTAGCACAGTTGAAGCAACGGTGACGATAAAGTTCAATATTAGTACAGTTACTCTTATACCAAGATCTTACGGTTCTCCGGATCTAAAATACGTATATCCAATAGTAGATACTATGAATACAGCATTTGGATATAACACCTTACATGTAAATGGTATAGTAAAAACATATCTAAGAGTAGATGGTCAAGATGTTGGTATTGTTGAGGAAACTCAATATGAGAATGGTATAAAAAATGGTAGTTTTCTATTTTATGAATGGAATACTGATAGTGGTTCAGGTGCAATTATGTACGAACCTAGTTCATGTGCAACTATAGTAGGTGAATTTATTGATGGCAGTCAAAGCGGTACTACACATAATTATTATCACCCTTCTTGGGATGTGTATTATACTCCTTGTGAATATATTAATAGTATAACGTTTGAGTAGTTGGCACGTCATACACACAAGGATAAAAAAAAGTGGGGGGGGGTAAAAGTATCCTAATACTATGTGTGTCTTGGTAGACCCAGTTAGAAAATTGATTTATAGAACAAACCTTATTGAATCTCTTGAGGTAACTATAAAAAGAAAGACAAAAACTCTTTTAAAGTTATATATCTACTATACAGGAGCAACAAGAAAAATGGAAAGTTAATAGTATTAGAAATTACTATGAGATTTATTTAAATTTTCTACTTATGATGTACCAAATTATATTCTTGAATAAATTCTCTTGCACTATCGCCTCTCCAGTACTCTGCTAGTCCAGTGAGCCCATCTAGAAGATAACGTGTCTTATAGCCCTTGAGTTTCAAATATGTACGTGCCATAATTGCTCGATCCTTATGTGGACAAGCGGTTACTATTACTTTCGATTTATCAAGCTCATTTAATCGTGTAGGCAGTTCATTAATCGGAATATTGATTGAGCCTATCATATGCCAAGCATCATACTCTTCTTTAAATCTGATATCTACAAACTGAGCAGTACCTTCTTCAAGCATAACGGTAAGTTCAACACTATCGATTTTCATATTTTTACGCTCTTCATAGGTAAAGGAACTCAAGTATTTATCATAGCTTAGTGCTTGTGCCTCCGCAAATAAGCTTATATATCCACAAAGAAATAGTAAAATTATTTTTTTCATGTTTGACTCCATTTATTAGTAATCTAGTTGATGCTTAAATAGTCTCTTTAATGTTTAAAAGCATGACACTATTTATCTCTTTATTTTTCATTTGAAAAAAATCTATGGCATTTTGATATTCATCTAAACTCTTCTCCAAAACTATCGCTTCTATTTTAATATTTAACTTGTGTAAATAATCTGTTTTATCTTTAAATGTTAAAGTGAAGGTTTCACTTTTCAGTAGTGCTTCACTGGGATTAGCCAGATAGAAGTTTTCACTGTTTTTGATGTATAAACAATTTAGACTAATCTCTTCTTGATTGATGGAGAATTTTTTATGACTCTGGATATATCGTACATGGAGTTTTGAAAGTCTTGACATAGGTGTCCTTTGATTTTATAGACGAATTATGCTGAGTTTGCCAAAAAAATATCTAAAATTTCACAATTAATTCACAGTAAGTTCTTATCATTCAAAATCTTAAAACATTAAAGGTTTGATTATGAAAAAGTTATTAACAGGGTTACTTATTTTAAGTCTGGGTGCTATGAGCGCGCAAGCAGAGATTAAAAAAGGACAAAAAGCGTATTTAAAACAGTGTAAAAAGTGTCACGGAAATGGAACTAAGGGTGCAAGTATGAAGACCCAAGATGAATGGAATGAGGCCTTTGCAAATGAGGGAACAGTTTTTAAGTCATGGCATAAAGGCACGAAGGCACAAAAGTATGTTAGTGGGAAAAAATTTAAAAAATATGTACCACATTTGAAAGACTTTCTAAGCGAATATGGGTCAGATTCTGGGAATGTACCTTCGTGCGGATAGGGAATTTAAGAGAGTAGATATCGCCAGTTATTTCTAGCATTAAAACCTAAGCTATTTTTGGGTAAAATAAGAGCAATTTAAACCTAAGATACGGGGTATACATGCAAGAAGCAAATTATGGCGCAAGTAATATTAAGGTCCTTAAAGGACTAGAAGCGGTACGTAAACGTCCAGGAATGTACATTGGTGACACTGGCCATCGTGGTCTTCATCACTTAGTTTATGAAGTTGTAGATAACTCAATTGATGAGGCTATGGCGGGTCACTGTGATACGATTACTGTAACATTGACCAAAAAAGGCACCTGTAAGGTTGTTGATAATGGTCGTGGTATTCCAACGGACATGCATCCAACTGAGGGTATGTCTGCGGCTACTGTTGTTTTAACAGTACTTCACGCTGGTGGTAAGTTTGATAAAGATACGTATAAAGTCTCTGGTGGTCTTCATGGGGTTGGTGTTTCAGTTGTAAATGCACTCTCTGCTGATTTAACAATGACTATTTTTCGTAATGGCGAAACACATGAACAAACTTTCTCACAAGGTATCCCTAACGAAGCTTTAGCTGTTACTGGTAATACACGTAAATCTGGTACACAGATTGACTTTGCACCAGATCCTAGTATATTTACAGAGACTACTACCTTTGAGTATGAGTACCTTTCAAAACGTTTTAAAGAACTTGCTTACCTAAATCCTCGTATTAAAATTCGTTTTGTTGATGAGCGTACTGGCGAAGATAACCTCTACTTTTTTGAAGGTGGTATCACACAATTTGTTAATGACTTAAACAAAAAAGTTCAGGTTGCAACTGCTGTTGAAATCAATGGAGAAGGTGTTAGCCCTGACAATGATGAAGACAAACTTGAGTTTGACATCGCTTTTATGTACAACGATGCGTATGATGAGAAACTTTACTCTTTTGTCAATAATATCCGTACACCAAACGGGGGTACCCATGAAGCTGGTTTCCGCGCTGGTTTAACACGTGTTATTTCAAACTACAATACACAAAATGGTAATGCAAAAGAGAAAGATATCAAACTCTCTGGTGATGATGTTAAAGAGGGTCTAATCGCCGTTGTCTCTGTACGTGTACCTGAACCACAGTTTGAGGGACAAACAAAGGGTAAACTGGGAAATACATATGTACGAACCATTATCCAAAAGTTGACATATGAACATATCTCTAAGTACTTTGAAGAGAATCCTTTAGAAGCTAAAGCCATTGTTCAAAAAGCACTTTTAGCAGCTTCTGCAAGAGTTGCAGCTAAAAAGGCGCGTGAGTTAACACGTCGTAAAGATGTTATGAGTGTCGGTACATTACCTGGTAAACTGGCAGATTGTCAAAGTAAAGATGCAAGTATCTCTGAACTATACCTAGTCGAAGGGGACTCTGCGGGCGGATCTGCTAAGCAGGGTCGTGACAGAGTTTTTCAAGCTATCTTACCACTTAAAGGTAAAATCTTAAATGTTGAAAAAGCACGTTTAGATAAGATCTTAAAATCTGAAGAGATTACCAATATGATTACGGCTATGGGTTGTGGTATTGGTGAAGAGTTTAATGAAGAAAAACTACGTTATCATAAAATTATCATCATGACCGATGCGGATGTTGATGGTAGTCATATTCAAACACTTCTTTTGACATTCTTTTTTAGATACCTTCCAAAAATCGTAGAAAACGGTTATCTTTATATGGCACAGCCACCACTTTACCGTTATAAAAAAGGTAAAAAAGAGATCTACTTTAAAGATGATAGTGAGAAAAACACATTCTTAATTGAGCATGGTGTTGAAGCCTTAGAGTTAGAATCAATTGGTCAAAATGATCTGATCTCATTTTTCAAAATGGTAGATCATTATAACAATTCACTGATTGCACTGGAACGTCGTTATGCTCTAGTTGATCTGATCCGTCACTTTATTGAAAACCCTGATCTTGTAAGTCTTCAAGGTGAGGAAATGTACAATGTTGTTGAAAAATTCTTAGCCGATAGAGGCAACAATATCTTAACTAAAACAATCAGCGATGAAAGTATCCATATTTTTGTTCAAACTGATGGGGGACTAGAAGAGTTGATTATTAATGATGATCTTTTCTCTACACCACACTTCACGGAAGCAAACTTTGTGTATCAAAAAATCAAAGAGTGGGATTTAGATATTGGTCGTGATATTTTAGAGGGCTTAGAGTTTGTTAAAGAGTATGCAAGTAAAGGCTCTTATATTCAACGTTACAAAGGTCTAGGTGAGATGAATCCTGAACAACTTTGGGAGACAACAATGACACCAGAAAACCGTGTTCTACTACGTGTAAATGTAGAAGATGCGATTACAGCAAGTGAAACATTTACTCTGTTTATGGGTGATGAAGTTGAACCACGTCGTAACTATATTGAGTCACATGCAAAAGATGTTAAACATCTTGACGTGTAAGTAGTTTAGGAAATAATGTTATGTTGTTTCCTGAGCAAAAAGAGCGTGAATTACGCTTTAAGTTAGCACTACGCATCGGTCTTCCGATCTTTGCGCTAACGGTTACATTACTTTTTTCTATCTTAAGTGAATATTTCACTACTATCCCTCACTCCTTAGCCATTCTTGCACTTGTTGTTTTAGGCATTATGATTTATTTTATTTTCTTTCTTATTTATCGTGGGGAAGATGAACGTATTACTGATCTGACAACTGGAACCTTTAAGCCTGAGTACCTTGTAAAACTTTTTGAGAGAAAAATTAAAAAAGATATTTATTCTATTGTTTTAATATCTGTTGATAATCTTGATGATATTAACAGACGTTATGGAAGTAAAAATGGGGATAAGATACTTTTTGAAGTCGCACATTTAGTGGGCACTTTCTTTGAATCAAAAGGTTTAAGCAAGTTCCCTATTGGTCACTACCGTGGAGGAGATTTTCTTCTTGGATTTGATGGTAGTAAGATAGAATATAAAAGTATGCTGGATCTCTTTAGTCTAAAATCAGACAGTTTAGTTCTCGGGGATATAGAGGTACAGATGAGTACTTCTATTGTGGATAGCTCTTTAAGCGAGAATTTAAATCATCTATTTGATAGACTTTATGAGATACAAAAAGAGAGTCTTGAAGAGCGACGCGAAAATGAAGAAAATGAGATCAATCCTAGTAGTCTAGAATCTGAAGTCATAGAAGCGATTAGCAATAGATCATTTTCATGTATGTTTCAAGACGTTAAAAATAGTAGTTTAGGACATATGTTAGAGACCTCCGTAAAATTGGTATCTCAAGATAAACATATGATTCATCAAAAGAAATTTATGCCTATTATCTCTAGACTGGGACTGCTTAGAGAGTTTGAAACCTTGATGGTAGGGGAGTTGGTTCGTGTCTGTTCGGCTGATGAAAGTAATGATATTTATGCGATCTCTATTACACCCTCAATTCTTAGACATCATGGATTCTTTGAATCTGTGCAGCAACTTTTTAATGACAATCATAAAGTACGAGGGCGTATCTGTTTTATTTTAGAAGAGAGTGAATATTTTCATCGTGTAGCGCGCTACAATGAAGTTTTACAATCATTTAGACGCATGGGTATTTTGATTACACTGGATCGATTAGGGGTACTGAATACAACCCTGCAGTATTTAAAAGTACTTGATGTTGATATGGTTCGTTTTGATAGCTCTTTAGGTAAACATATTAATATTAAAAGTTCGCGTAGTATATTAAAAGGTCTTCAACTGATGTGTAAAGATATGGGCTATAAAACATGGATAAAAATGATTGAGAATGAAGAGGGTGCCAAACATATTGAAAAAATTGGTATCGATTATAAACAGGGAAATTATTACGGAAAGATGTTTAACCAAGGATCTTAGTGAAGTTGCGCCATATAATGACGCATTACGCTTTGAGGCTTGAAGAATCGTAAGTGAATTATAATTACTTAGTGTTACAATAGTGTTAAGAGGAATAAAATGATTGATTTTGAAATGGTACATAAATACACAAAAGACTTACGACTGCTTTACGTAGAAGATGATGAATTGCTTAGAAATGCCAATATCAAAGTATTTGAGCGTTTTTTTAGTGTTTGTGTTGATGCTTATGATGGCGTTGATGGACTCTTGAAATATAAAGATTCGGTAGAGGATTTTGACCTTATTATTACTGATTTGAATATGCCCCGCATGGATGGTCAAGAGATGATCAGAAAAATTTTAGAGATTAATACAGAGCAGAGTATTATCGTCGTCTCTGCGCATAATGATTCAGAGAAATTACTTGAGCTTATTGCGCAAGGGATTACTAACTTTATTTTGAAGCCTGTTAGTCCACAGCTTTTACTTCAGATCTTATATAAAAGTTGTAAAACTATTACAGATTCAAAACTGGCACAAACCTATCATCAAGAACTTCAAGAAAAAGTAAATACACAGGTGGAAGCACTGCGTAAACAAGATCAGATATTGATGCATCAAGCAAAACTGGCATCGATGGGTGAAATGCTTGACGCCGTCGCACATCAATGGTTACAGCCCTTAAATGTTATCAGTAGTAACGTTGAACTGCTGCAGATGGATTTTCAAGAGGGGAAAATAGATAAGAAGGCACTTCAGGAGTTCTTTTCTACTTTCGAGCATCAGACAATGTATTTACAAGACACCTTACATGAGTTTAGAGCTTTCTTCAGACCAAATGAAAATATTAAATATGAAAGTATCTCAGATATTATTAATAATGCCTTGTTGTTGTCTAAAGATGAATTGACGTCTAATCAAATAGAGATAGTGTTAGATATTAAAAATGACCCTAAAATTAAGATTGCCACCAATGGGCTTAAACATGTGATTTTAAATCTTTTAAGTAACTCAAGAGATGCCTTTGTTGAGCATAATATTAAAGAACGCATTATTAAAATTTCAACACTTTCAGAAGAAGAAGATCTTCTATTGTGTGTTGAAGATAATGCTGGCGGTATTGAAGAAAAGATATTAGAGCACATATTTGAAGCGCACTACACAACTAAAGGTGAGGGTAAAGGCACAGGGATTGGTCTGTATATGACTAAGATTATTATTGAGAAACTTAACGCAGATATTGAGGTTAACAATAGTGAAAATGGCGTTAAATTTAGTATTAAATTGCCTATCGCCTAAGCGTTAGGATGTAACTCTTTAAGAGATCTGAAAAATTCCATTTCGTAGGCTTTAAGCACTCGGATCATATTGGTTGAACCTACGGTTCCGATAGGATCTCCCGCAGTTAGGATATAGGTATGATTTTTATCTAAAATATCTTCTTTAATACCACGCTCCATGACTTCGCTAAGTATCATCCCTAAAGATTTACTCTCTACAGAAAAGACGGGAATAATTCCCCATGAAAGGGTGAGTTGACGACGTACTCTATCGCTATGTGTGATAGAAAATATTGCTTCCGTAGGTCGGTAGCGCGCCAGCTTTCTAGCAGATGCCCCAGATGAAGTCAGAGCGAGGATTCCTGCTGTTTTTAAATCATGAGAGAGGCGTACTGCTGATTCATCAATAGAGTCTGTATCATCAATCCTATCATAGGTATCAAGACGAAGAAAGTTGTATCCTCTTTCTGTTTCACGTATGGTCTCAAACATAGTTTGTACTGCTAAAGAGGGATGGTCACCCACCGCACTCTCTTCAGAGAGCATGACGGCGTCAGTTCCATCTAAAACAGCATTGGCGATATCACTAATTTCTGCACGGGTAGCGCGCTCATTTTTTGTCATGGAAAGGAGCATCTGTGTGGCAGTGATGACGGGTTTAGAGCAAGCATTGGCTTTTTGAATCAACATCTTTTGCAGATTTGGTACTTCATAGTAAGGTACTTCGATACCCAAGTCTCCACGCGCTACCATCAAACCATCACTTGCTTCAAGAATGGCATCAATATTTTCAATGGCGTCAAACTTCTCTATTTTGGCAAGTAACATCTGTTCTCCACCATACCCATGCACAATTTCTCGTGCTTGAATCATATCTGATGCGCTTTGTACAAACGAGATGGCCATAAAATCAACGCCATTTTTAACACCCCAAGCCATATCAAGACGGTCTTTTGCTGTTAAAACATCAACACCAAGTTTTGTATTTGGGAAATTAACCCCTTTTTTGGAAGAGAGTGTTCCACTGTTTTCGACTAAAACTTTTACACCTTCTTTAGAGCATTCGACTACCTTAGTTCGAATGATTCCATCATAAAGATAGATATAATCTCCCACATTCAGTTGTGCTAAGATAGCTGGATAGTTGATTGAGACTTCATATGAAGTCAGGGTTAATTTTTTCCCAACGATCTCTTCTTGGTTGAAGAAAATAGTGTCTCCTTGGTTTAACTCAAAAGAGTGAACCAACTCACCAATACGAATTTTTGGACCACTAATGTCTTGTAGTACTCCAACAATCCTCTGCGTCGTTATGACTGCATTACGGATGCGTTCTAAGACACTCAAATGATACTCATGCGTTCCATGTGAAAAGTTTAATCTAAAAACATTGACGCCAGATTTGATAAGGGATTCTATGGCTTCCAAGGAGTCAGAAGCAGGTCCAATTGTGGCGAGAATTTTGGTTCTTTTTTTCAAGACTTTGCCTTTTTAAATAGAGAAATAAGATAGACAGCTCTTTTAAATGAAAATAAGTTTGAGATAATTGAGCGGGTGTTAAAGATATTATCACGTACTTCATCTACTTCGCGACGAACCTGATTTCGTGCAAAATCACGAATTTCATAAGCGCTTTTTTCATCTTCACCCAGACTTAAATTGGCAGCAATAAAAAAGAGAATTAGGGAGAGGAAAATATTGACACCCGCAAGGCTCAGCGCGCTATATATAGGTGTGAATAAAGTGCTTAGGTAGAAGTATAGTGCAACATTTAAGGCACTTAAGGCAACTAGAAGTGCGATTAATGCAATAAAAATTAAAATTACTTGTCGTACTTTTTTACGCATTTCAAGGCGTAGTAAGGTCTTTTCAGACTTTAAAAGTAGGGTCAGTTTATCTTGTAAATCATCATTCATGTTTAGACTTAACGAGAAAGAAGACGGCCAAATAGAGCGCCTAGTAAAAACAGTGCAATGATAGAGATGATAGAACTATTTTTATAATCCTCTTTTATTGTCTCCACACTCTCTTGTAGTTTTTCATTCATGTCACCATCTAAAAATTCTTCAATCTTCTGTGCGGTTTCAGAGTTTTTGAGACGTTCAACCTCTTGTTTTAAAAATGCCAACTCTTCATCAAGTGATAAATCTTTCATTAATAATCCTGTAAGTAATATATGTTATTTCTTATTACTATTGTATCTATTTATTTCTTTTAAATTCTTTGTCATGAAAGTTAACCCATGTACAAGATTTTTATTGTTTATGGCGAAGAGGTTATAGGTAATGAACCTAGGAACAGTACAAAACTATAGAAGTTACAACAACATCCCAATAAGTACGGCACTAAAGACCAACTGTAGTGCAAACAGAAGTGAAGAGACTTTAAATGCCGTTCCTGCTGTTTTCATAATCGTTCCAAAGTGTATCATCAGGCCTATTGCACTCATTGCGACAAGTGTAATGTATCCGCTAATAGAAGAGATAATCGTCTCTACCTCTTTTGGTAGCCATCCTAACGAAGCGACAATGGAAAAACCTACAAACCAGATGATAAAAGAGGGTACGCCAACTTTTCCTGCCTGTTCTACCGCTTCACCACTATTTTGATTCTCTTTTTTTACTATATATATTAATATAAGAACAAGTGGAACAAGAAGCAATACTCTTCCCATTTTAACAACCGTTGCATAGTGTCCAGCCTCATCAGAGATACTAAATCCTGCTGCAACTGCTTGACCAACGGCTTGAAGCGTGTTACCTGTGAAAACCCCTGCTTGAATATCATTAAATCCAAGAGCATGTGCTAAAAAAGGTGCTAAAAATATACCTACTGTTCCCATAAGATTTACAAGTGCTATGGAGATACCTATATCGTTGCTTTTTACTTTAGCAATGCCAGATGTCGCTGCGATTGCAGAACTACCACAAACACCATTTCCTATACCTATCATGAGTGAAAGTTTCGGATTTAATTTGAAGAGTTTTCCCAGTAAGAGACCCATACCAATGGTAAAGGCCATTCCTAAAACGATGATTAAAATAGTTTTAACACCCAAGTTCGCCAGCATGGTAAAGTTGAGGTTTATTCCCATAAGGGCGATAGCAAACATGAGTAAATCTTTTTCTGCAAACTTCACACCACTTTTAAATCCAGGCTCATCGGTATGAAAAGTCTTAAAGAATATATTTCCCACTATCATCCCAAGAACAATAGCGATAGTGGCTGTACTAAACGAGATAAAATGCGTAATTATACTCGCTATGATGGCTACTGCAATACTCGCAAGTAAGCCTTTTGTATATGTTTTATATTTAGATAGATCTAACATCCAAATCCTTCGGGTTTTTATAAGTTGGCAATTATACCAAAAAGGTATTTTACTTCTTTTTCATCGTTTAAACACTCTATCATGAAATTTTGCCCACTTGCATTTTTTCTTATTTTTAATAGCGTAGAGATTGTAGGTGAAATGGCGTCCGCACTCTTGGCACTCAAAGGTGGCGCGTTTAGGGGCTTTGTTGTAGTGAACAAATAAAAAGTTTCCTACTTGATCGCCTTTTTTATAAAGTATTTTTTCATTTTTGGCACTCGCCTCTTCTGCGAATTTGGCGTCAGCGCGTTGTTTGGCTAACCAAGAGGGTTCGATATCTTCTTCGAACTCTTCTTCGCTCATTAAATTCCTTTTGAAGTGTAGACGGAGATTTATTTTTATAATTATAGCGAAGAAAATGAGCAGTTTATTTATAAAGTACTATTTATTACAGTATTGAACTACTTTTTTTGCTTAAATCCTGTATAATTCGAAAAAATATTATAGGATGTGTAAAATGGGTATTGCAAAAGAAGAGTTAGAAAAGTTAGAAAGTACTGGATGTGCTCAAGATGATGTATTTTTTCAAGCAGTTGAAGAGGTAGTTTATTCTATTGAGAGACTTTTAGAGTCTGATGAAAAATATACAAAGCATGCTGTTTTACACCGTCTGGTAAATCCAGATAGAATTATAAAATTTAGTGTTACATGGTTAAATGACAAACAAGAGATCCAAGTAAATACAGGTTTCCGTGTACAATTTAACAATGCACTGGGGCCATATAAAGGTGGTTTACGTTTTCACCCAACGGTTAATGAAGGTATTTTAAAATTTCTTGGATTTGAGCAAATTTTGAAAAACTCATTAACAGGTCTACCTATTGGTGGCGGTAAAGGGGGAAGTGACTTTAATCCTAAAGGAAAAAGTGACTGGGAAATTATGAAATTTTGTTCAGCTTTTATGACAGAATTACATAAATATATTGGGCCACGTATTGATGTTCCCGCAGGTGATATCGGTGTTGGTGGTCGTGAGATTGGTTACCTATTTGGAGAGTATAAAAAAATCACTTCTTCATACGAAGGTGTTTTAACAGGTAAGCCATTTATGTTTGGTGGATCTTTAATGCGTCCAGAAGCAACAGGTTATGGTGTGGTTTATTTCACACAAGAGATGTTGAAGTTAGAGAAGCAAGATAAGTTAGAAGGTAAAATCTGTACGGTTAGTGGTGCAGGTAATGTTGCGATTCATACTATAGAAAAACTTCACCACCTCGGTGCAAAAGCGGTTACGTGTACAGATTCACGTGGTACACTTTATGATGCACGTGGAATTGATGTTGAACTGCTTAAAAAAATAAAATTAGAAAACCGTGGTACTTTTGATGAGTATATTGCAGTTAATAAAGAGGCGCAATATATTAAAGTAGAAGATTATCCAGAAGATGCACATGCGGTATGGCAAATAAAATGTGACGCAGCTTTCCCATGTGCAACTCAAAATGAGTTGACTGAGACTGATGCTAAAGCACTACTTGCTAATGGTTGTACCATTGTGGCTGAAGGGGCAAATATGCCATCAACTTCTGCAGCGGTAGAACTGTTTGTTAAAAATAAAATTCTTTTTGCACCAGCAAAAGCGGCAAATGCTGGTGGTGTTGCTGTAAGTGAATTTGAGATGTCTCAAAATGCTTCTATGCAAAAATGGAGTTTTGAAAAAGTAGATGAAAAACTTAAAACAACTATGCAACAAATTTGTAAACGTGTTTCATATACAGCCAACGAATATGGTGTACCGGGTAACTACGTAGATGGTGCTAATATCGCCGGTTTTAAACGTGTGGCTGATGCAATGATTGCAGAAGGTATCTAATTTTATGACTGGGGGCTTTTTTGCAGTCTTTGATGATATTGCTATTCTTTTAGATGACGCTGCTGCGATGAGTAAGGTGGCGACAAAAAACACTGTCGGTATCTTAGGCGATGACTTAGCGGTCAATGCACAAAAAGCTTCTGGCTTTTCCGCATCGCGTGAACTCCCTGTTTTATGGGCGATTACCAAGGGTTCATTTAGAAACAAACTTATTATCCTCCCTTTCGCCTTTGTGCTCAGCGCGCTGGCCCCATGGAGTATCATTCCCATCTTAATGCTTGGTGGTATTTACCTCGCTTTTGAGGGTGTAGAAAAAATCTATGAGTATTTTGTTCCGCATGCGCATAAAAAAATTGAGCGCGCCAGTCTTAGTGAATCAGAAATATTAGAGATAGAAAAATCAAAAATCAAATCTGCTATTTTTACAGACTTTATCCTCTCTATTGAAATTGTGATTATGGCGATGAGCTCTGTTTTAGAACAGACTTTACCTATTCAGATTATTGCGGTGAGTGTTGTGGCGATTATTGCGACTATTGGTGTGTATGGATTGGTTGCTCTTTTAGTTCGGATGGATGATTTTGGTTTTAAGCTGATTGATATTGCAGATGAGAAAAATAGAGTTTTAGAACGTATTGGAAATATCCTTGTTAATGGTCTTCCTAAGGTGATACAACTTTTAACAGTGGTGGGAACGGCTGCCATGATTTTAGTAGCTGGTGGGATCTTTGTACATAATATACATCAAATTCATGAGCTACTTCACTTTCTCCCAAGTGTACTTCCTGAGATAGTAGTGGGACTCAGTGTTGGTTCGTTGGCCTTGATAGTGCACCAACTCTTTATATTTCTTAAGCCCTCTAAAAAGAGTGCTTAATTCATATCTGGTTGAGGTGTAGTTGCTGTTGAATTTGGTAACTGAGGGTAGGTAACCGTTGGTTTTTTACCCTCTAGTGCACCAAGGAAAGTCTCAATAGACGCAGCGTCTGCATCATTAATCTCCATCCCTAACTGTGTTCGTCCCATCTCCTGAATGGCTTCTTTAAGTGAAAATATCGCACCATTATGAAAATACGGAGTAGTTTCGGTGATATTTCTTAAGGTAGGTACTTTAACCATGCCATTTTTATCTCCTTTAAAGTCACCCATATTTGCATATTTATATGGTGAGACCAGTGGAAACATCTGCATTGAACCACCTAAAGCGATGCCGTTATGACACGTCGCACAGCCTTTATCCATAAAAGTTTTTAAGCCTTTTTTCTCTGCAGCATTTAAAGCATTTTCATCACCTTCAAGATACGCATCAAATGGAGCGGGCGTAACCAGTGTTCGCTCAAATAGTGCGATGGTATCGGTTACTTTTTCAAAGTCAATCTTCACATCTTTTCCATATGCTTTTTGAAAACGACTGACATATTCAGGCATAGAGACTACCGTATCAACAACATGTTTCTGTGTTGCTGCCATCTCTGGACCTGCTTGGATAGGACCTTGTGCTTGTTTTTCTAAGTCTGGATCTCTTCCATCCCAAAACTGAGAATCAAAAAATACTGCATTATAAACAGTTGGTGAGTT
This sequence comes from Sulfurimonadaceae bacterium, assembly GCA_016744905.1. Taxonomy (GTDB): domain Bacteria; phylum Campylobacterota; class Campylobacteria; order Campylobacterales; family Sulfurimonadaceae; genus BB10. Next base: position 52,051 of record JADGDM010000005.1, read on the forward strand.
TAATCCATGAGGATTTGCTGCCCATTTATGACCAATAGCTGCAGATACCCCATCAACGCCACCCATCCCTAAGTTATGACACGTGTTACAACTGATGATGCCACTTTTAGATAAACGTGGTTCCATATAAAGCATTTTTCCTAACTCAACCTTTTGTTTAGTGATAGGGTTTTTAGGATTATCAATAAGTTTTAGTAGCGCGCTGGGTGCTGAAGGAATAGCAATAAGTCCTGAGTCCTGTGCTTGTTTACTTAATGGTGAGCTAAATGCTATTGAGGCGGTAAGTGCTGAAATTATTAATGTTTTAATCATGGTATTTCCTTTTTTATTTTAATTATTTTTTACTATTTAATCGAGATTGATACTCTTGTGGATGTTTACACACTGGACAGACTTTAGGCGCTTTTTTACCACGATGGACATGTCCACAAATCTCACAAATCCACTCTTCTTCTTCATCTTCACTGACAAATTCTGCTTCTTCTTCAAGACGTTCTAGTAGCATTTTAAACATATTTTCATGTTCAACTTCTATTTTACCAATACCCGTAAAAAGACGTGCTGCTTCACCAAAACCCTCTTCTTTCGCAATAGCTGCAAAATCAGGATACATCGTTACGTTTTCATATGATTCGCCATTAATGGCTTCTTGTAGATTTACTTTGGTATCACCAAAATTATTTTCACTCTCATTCTTCATACGGTTATGTAGAGAAAGCTCTAATTTGGCATGTGTCTTTTCATTATCTGCAGCGCGCTGGAAGTGTTCTGCAATATCTCTATAGCCCTCTTTTTGTGCTACTTTTGCAAAATACTCATACTTATTACGTGCTTGAGATTCACCGGCAAAAGATTTTAGTAAATTAACAAGGGTTAAATTTGTCGTAATATTTTCCATCGCTTCACCACAGCAGTGTAGTTCACCACCACCAACATTACTCACTTCAACTTCATTTCCACAGTGATTACATTTATATGTTTCGTACTGTCTCATCTTGAACTCCTAAAGGATAATTTTTTTCCATTAGAAAATTATAACCTTTTAAAACTTAAAGGATAATTATTATCCTTTAGTGAACTGGTTTTTCAATATTATTAGAAAAGATTATTTTTATAATTAGATATTGTTTTTATGTAAATTGATTTATAATTAGGAAATTGAAAATTACAGGAGAAAAAATGAATATTAAAACGCTTATCCTTTTAGGAGCAAGTCTGATTTTTAGCAGTGTACTTTATGCTGATGAAGTAGAAGTGATAGAAGACAAGTCACGCGCACACATTAAAGCAAAACATCATGAAGAGGGTAACCTCTATATAGTAGCGAAAGCCTTAATGGATACGGGACACACAATTACTGAAGAAGCAACAGAAGAAGAGCATGCGCACGAGTTACATGGAGAAATTGGCGGAGGTATTGGTGTGGATCTTGGATATCGTCTTGGGTATGGCTTTGCTACAGAATTTGATTTTACCTTTGCACACAATAGTGTTAAAAAAAGTATGATAGGTGAAGAAGATGTTAGTGCTGGTGCGGACTATTTTACTTATGGGCTTGATCTTCTTTATGGATATCATGTAAGCGAGGCCTTTGTTGTTTTTGCTAAAGTTGGTTGGGAGATAGAGCATGAAAAGATTGCTGATTTTGATATAGAAAATACATCTAGTGGATTTTGTTACGCAGTAGGTGTAGAATATGGATTTACAGAGCATTGGGCATATATTGGTGAATTTGAATCTGCTGTAATTGAAAGTACACGAGGGAACAGTATTATGACAGGGTTAAGTTATATATTTTAATTTAGACGCTGATAATAAGTACTAAGGAATAATTATTATCCTTTAGTAAGTTTACTCTGTTATACTCCGATTATGAATTATGAACTACTACTACGTGAGCATCATCTTAAAGTTACCCCACAGCGTTTGGGTATTCTCTCTTTAATGGTGGATGCGGGTCATATCAGTGTTGAAGATCTTTTCGCCCAGATAAAGCAGGAATTTAGCTCAATCTCTTTGGCCACCTTGTATAAAAATATCAATGCCATGTTACACAACGCCTTGATTAAAGAGATCAAAGTGCCCCATATGAAACCTAAGTATGAAGTCACAAAACCACCACACGCCCATCTTTTATGCCAAGGTTGTAATGAATTTATGGACATAGATATTAATGTGAATGCTTTGGTAGATGAAGCCAGTAAAAAAAGCCACTATCAGCTACTTGATAGCAGTATCGTTTTATGTGGTTACTGTGAAAAATGCCAAAAACAAAGTGTGTAAAGCGGCAAACCTACAACATTAAGTTATAAAACCAAAGCCCAAAAATACTTCGCAATAATGACAATCATAATAATTCCTACAATATTAAAAATAATTCCATAAGTGGCCATCGTTTTAATGGTGACCACACCTGAACTCATGGCAATGGCGTTTGGTGGAGTGGCGATGGGAAGCATAAAAGCGTACGAGGCACAGATGGTGGCGAGCATCATAAAGAGTGTGGTGTTGAGGCCTGCTTGTTCACTCACGGCGTAAAGAACAGGAAGCATGATAGAGATAAGTGCGGTGTTGCTCGTGATCTCTGTTGAAAAAGTAATGAGTGCAGCAACGGCGAGCATAAAAAGAACACCAGGCAGTGAAGTAAGCGCTAAAAGATACGAGGCGATCTCTTCGGCCATTCCCGTTTTTGTAAAAGCCATTGCAATGGCAAAACCTGCGCCAAATAAAAACATAATTTCAAAAGGAATCTCTTTTTTATCCTCTTTCCATTTTAAAATAGAAAATGGTGGCGCAAAAAGAAGCAGACCTGCGCCTAAGAGTATGCCCGTTTCACTCAGGCCAAGACCATTGTAATAAGGTCTGATTGGGGCATTTATAAAAAGCATAAAAATGAGTCCCAGTAAAACAAAGAGTACTTTTTTTTGATCACGATTCAGTGCGGGCGTAGATAAATCGGGTGCAACCTTTACATCTTTTAGACCAATACTTAATATAGTTCCGACAATAATAAACATGACTAAAACCAAGGGAGTCACCATCCACATCCACTGGAAAAAAGGAATGGCTGGCATCCCTATCTCACTCATAAATCCCATCAAAATAAGGTTTGGTGGCGTGCCGATGGGGGTGAGAATCCCTCCAATACTGGCGCCATAAGCGATACCCAATGCAAAACGAAGTTTGAGTTTATTGTCCTGACTTAAAAAAAGGGCGATTGGTAAAAGCAGTAGAGTCGTTGTCGTGTTGGAGAGCACAGAACTTAACAGTCCTGAGGTGATAATTAGGGCAAAGATAATACCCCTGGCTGTTTTGGGAAAAAGTCCCAGCATCTTATTGGCAATCCATTTGTGCAAAGAGGTCTTTTCTACGGCAATAGCAATCATAAATCCCCCTAAAAAGAGGTAGACGATAGGGTTAGAGTAGTTCATTGCTGCTGCTTTGGTATTGATGATATCAAAGGCGGGGAATAGGATAATTGGTAGCAGTGAAACAACGCCTAATGGAAGGCCTTCGTTGGTCCAAAGGGTAATCATTAAAACCACACTGGCTAAGAGTGCTGACTGAGGTAGAGTAAAAAATAGTTGGCTTATAGAGAAGGTGATTAAGCCTAAAAGTAGCGCAATAGTAATGTTTTTTGTTTGAATCATAAATACTCCAATTGATAAGAAACATTTTGCCACTTAAATGTTAAGATACAGTTAAGAAAATCATAGGATAGTTATAATGAAGAAGTATTTGACAACAAATAACCTGGTTATTTTAGGAATTGTATTGGGCGCACTGTTTGGTAGTTTCTTACCAGAACTGGCGCTCCAACAAAAAGTGATAGGAACGATGTTTATCTCTTTACTTAAAATGTTGGTGGTTCCTCTTGTCTTTGCCAGTATTTATGTGGCTATTTTAGGTCTTGGTTCATTGGAACGTCTGAAAACTATTGGACTTAGAACCATTGGTCTTTATTTGACAACTACAGCACTCTCTGTTATGGTTGCCATTATTATGATGAATATTTTTCCCATCGGTGAAGCCGTTAGTGCGGAAAATCTTACCTACGCTAAAGCTGCAAGTATTGCACCATTTTCTTTTGAAGCGATGATCTTGAGTTTTATTCCAACGAATGTTTTTGCTTCATTGAGTGAGGGTGATATGATGCCTATTATTATGTTTGCTATTGTCTTTGGTGTGGCTTCTTTACACTTGAGTGAATCTCAACAAAGCGTTATGGTGAACTTTTTTGACGCAGTCAGTGCAGCGATGTTGACAATAGCGGAGTGGATTATAAAACTAACACCGATTGGTGTTTTCTCTCTTATCTCTTATGTTATTGCAGAACAAGGTATTGAAGTCGTTCTTGGTCTGTGGCAATACATGTTGGTTGTTGTGGGAGTGATTGTATTTCACGGTATTGTGACACTTCCTGCAATGCTGGCGATTGTTGGAAAAATTAATCCTTACAAATATCTCGCAGCGGTTCGTGAAGCGCCGATCATGGCATTTTCTACCGCTTCATCAGCGGGAACCTTGCCTATCTCTATGAAAGTCAGTGAAGAAGAGGGTGGTGTGGATCCAAAAACTGCTTCTTTTGTGCTTCCTTTAGGGGCGACCGTGTCTATGGATGGAACAGCGGCGTATTTAACAGTGGCAGTTTTGTATATGGCAAATCTTGCAGGGGTGAGTATGGGCTTTGGCGAGCAGGCACTTTTAGGGGTAACGGTTGTGGCGCTGAGTGTGGGTGTTGCAGCACTTCCCAGTGCCTCTTTGGTGATGATGGTTATTATCTTAAACCAGATAGGTTTACCAGTCGAGTATATGGCTCTAATTATTGCCGTAGATAGAATCTTAGATATGCTTAGAACTGCTTTGAATGTTACCTCTGACTTGGTGGTAGCAAAAGCAGTTGATCAGATGCAAAGACGTAGAGAACCACGTCATGAAGATCTGAAGCGCCTTTAAAAAACGTAGTCCACATACAAACGGGTGTCAATAAAGTCATCTGTTACGGTTTGAAAGTCATAACCGTGTTCCGCTTTATAAGCCTCATAATCATAATCCGTTTTATAATCATCATAGGCAATTCTAAATTGTAGACTCAGTCCATCCATCTGTGTAAATATTCCAAATCCATCGTTTTTTGTAAATGAGTAACGCAGATCAAAGGTCGCTTCACTTCTATCTTGTGCGGCATCTTTTTGGCTTATGTCATCAGGCATATCATAATAAGCGTATCTAAAACGAATCACTGTATTGTTAATAATGCCCATCTTACCCAGTTCAAACTGTGCGCCAAGACCATAAGACTTAGTGCCGGCAAGTTCTGAATCCTGAACCTGATATGAGTTAAACATCTGAGGTGTTCCCCAACGGACAAAGAGGGTTCCTCCATCATAAGAAGCTTCATTATAAGCGACTTCATTATAAGCGGTGAAGAATGTCATGCCCTGTTTTAAAGAGAGTTGGGCTTTTAGTCCATAAAACCATGTTTCAACTGCGCCTCCTACTTTTTCACCTACTCCATTTTGAGAGGCAATTTGTGTGGCAAAACTGAGGTCGCTATTTTTTGAAAGTTGTAAATTGTACGCACCATAAAAATAGACAGTATTGATAAAATCATCGACATAGTAATCCCACAGTTCTAGGTTGAGTTCGCTGTCTTTATAGGTCAGCGCGCTCATCATCATTGCCTTGTCTGCGCCATCATATTTACCACTGAGTGCATCAAAGTTAGTTTCATTAATAGCTCCACGAGTTTTACTTTTTGTCACACGCGCTGAGCGAACCATATCTTCAAAAACTTCTGCATTTCTATCTTTTTGACGATTGATATAGGCGAGGTTGATTTGAAAGTTTTCAAAGAAGGTGTTCTCGTACGTTCCTCCCTCATGGGTAAATGGAGACATACGGATATTTGAAAGTGAGATAAAACGATAGTTTGGCATCTCTTGACGACCTAAAACAAGACGGTTCTCTTCATCTTGCACTTTTAAAAAGGCCTCTCCTAGAACTGTGTACGTATTGGCAGTTCCCCCATCTTCATTGGCGCCACCAAGACCCAGTCTGTCGTCTGGATTTGGACCGATTGGTGTGGCAGTATAAAAGGTAGCCCCGATGGAAGTGTAAAGAAGAGGTGCGCTCTCTATTCCAAAATATCCACCAAGAGTGGAGTATTGTTGTAATTTTCTTGTAGAGGTGTCTGTCCCCTCTGCATCTTGGGTAAGATGAAGATTTGAATTTCTAGTCTGCGCGCTGTAACGAATGAGACCTTTTATCTTTGCTTTGCTACAAGCTTCTTTTAGATTGCTCGCATCGGCGCGCTCCGTGGTGTCAATCTTGGCTTTAATAGGGAGCGAATCACCAGCAAGTCTGGGTGCTTCATATTTTGTGCCGTCTTCGTTAACAGCAAGTAGAGGGATTGTGAGTAAGCTTAGGAGTACAATGTTTTTCATAAAACATTGTACTGTGGGTCGTGTTAATTTATACTTTCTTTGTCTTTATATAGCAGTGCCATGAGTGCTGGTGCGATAACTAAGTCTGCAACAAGAGCCATGATGATAGCCGTTCCGGCAAGCAGTCCAAAGTTAAATAAGTTTGCCATAGAAGCAAATAGATAAACATAAAAACCGATACTTAAAACAATAGTGGTCATAAGCATAGCGCGCCCACTTCCTGTTAAGGTAAGACGTACGGCTTCTTCAGTGCTTTTTCCCTCATCTTTATAACGTACAAAGTTATGCATAAAGTGAACATTGTCATCGACGGCGAGTCCAAGAACAATACTTCCCACCAACATGGTAAAGAGATCAAATGGGATACTGAAAATAACCATAAAAGCGATGATAAAAAAGACAGGGAAAAGGTTTGGAATCATACTTACCAGACCAAGTTTAACTGATGAAAGTAATAAAATCATCATAAAAGCGATGGCAATAAAGGCGATGACATAACTCTCTCCTGCACTGGTGATGGCTTGAGTAATGGTGTTGGCTAAAAGTGGAATCATTCCGGTGAGTTCAATCTCAACACCGGCTGGAAGACTTTTTTCTAGATGTGTTTGAATGTCGACTAAAAGACCATGATATTTAACGGAGTCAACCCATGGCATTTTAAAAGTGATACGTGCTTTAGAAAACTGTGAATCTACAAAATCTTCAAGATCATCACTTCCACTATTTTCAAAAAGTAAAATTTCTTGGGCTAAAAGGTTAGGATTATCGGTGATGGTGTAAAAAGCTTCTTGATTTTCATTAAGTGCCTTATGAATCTCTTTCATCACATCAACAATACTGACTACCTTACCTACAAAGTAGTCATCATTTGAAATCGTCTGTGCGTACTGTGAAATCTCTTCGATACTTTTTAAAAGTTCATAGTTATATAGACCATTGGCTTTTTTAGTATCAATGATAAGTTCTAGTGAAATGGTACCACGCATCTCTTTATCGATTTTCTCTGTCGCAGTGCGAGCACTATTTTTTTCATTTAACCAAGTCAGTGGGTTGTGTGAATACTTCATCTGTGTAGTAAGTGCAATAGTGATAGCCATTAAGGTAAGAGAAATGATGACGATAGCCTTCGCATGAACTTGTGTAAAGTGTGCCAGACGTTCTAAAAATCGATCAAAAAAGTCTTTATACTCTTCGTTGGCAAATGCCTTACGTTTGAGTGGAAAGATGGCGATAAGTGTTGGTAGTAAAACCATACTAATAACCAGTGCCACAATAACACCGGCTGCTCCATACATTCCTAGGTCTGCAACGGGTGCAACAGAAGAGAAAGAGAAAGAACCAATCCCTGCTGCCGTTGTGAGTGAGGTCATGATGATGGCCAAACCAGAGTGGTGTAGAGTATAGGCGAGGGATTCTATTTTGTTGCCAAATTGATCATAATGATGAAAAAATATCGCCATAATATGAATAGAAGTACCGATACCAACGGCTAAAATAAATGAAGGTAGAATTTGTGTAGGAATTTTAATAGGTGTTCCAAAGTAGCTCATCAGACCGACCGTACTTAAAACAGATAAGATAACTGCTAAAAGTGGGAAAAGAACACCAGAGACGCGTTTAAACAGTAGAGACAATAAAATTACAATAGAGAGTAAAATAAGCCCATTGAATTTTTTGATATCGTGTTTCATAGAGTGTTTTAAAGTATCCGTTACGCTGGGACTTCCTGCGATATCGATGATAAACTCAGGGGTGTTGTAGCGTGCTGTGATCTCTTTGACTTTCTCCAACATCTCAGCGATTTCATCATCACTTATGAACTCTTGTTCCTCTGCTTCAATTTCACCCTCATCACTATCAAAATCATCTAAGCCAGAGAGATCATCATCTGAGCTTTCTTGGCCTACTAAAGTATAGGTATTGGCCTCTAAGACGATGACATTAAAGCTACCATCACTGTTAAGTAGTAGATCTTTATAAATAGGGTTGTTAAGGGCTATCTCTTTTTTTTCTTGGCGCGCTGTCTCATTTTCTGGCCACTGTTCAAAAAGGTCTTCAACCAGTAGTGAGTCTTTGTCCCCAGTGGTGTTACGGGCATTGATTAAAGAGGTAATATCATTAAGATAAGGCACTTCATTTTGCAATTCATTGTGCAACTTTTTCAGTTGTGCTAAATTGGTCTCTTTAAATATACCATCTGTTTTAATGGCAACAACAATCTTCTCATCATGTCCAAACTGATTTTGAAACTTATCATAAGTAACACGAACAGGATCATCAGTACGTAAAAACCCCTCTGTCGACGTGTCTAAAGTAATACGAGGAACATTAGAAATCATCCCTGCTAGTAAGGCAAGCATCACTATTAGAACAAGGTATTTATATTTGTTAATACCATGTCCCATTTTATATAGGAGTTTATCAACACTCTGTGTGGCTCTTTTCATCTATCCTCTTTTCAGTAAAATTAATGTGGAATTTTACAGTGTTGGTGTTAGTCTAATGTTAATTTGACGATTAAAGGATTAAAAAAGAGGTTGAGGCTCTGCGATAAAATAACCTTGAAATTCATCAACGCCAAGTTCTTTAACAATTAAGTAGACTTCTTCACAATGTACAAACTCAGCAACAGTTTTAGCATCAATTTCTTTGGCCAATAAGACAATAGCCTTAACAACAGAATAAGAGTGCGGGTCATTATGAATGTTTTTGATGATAGAGCCATCTATCTTAATATAATTGGGTCTTAACTCCATAATATGGGTGAAATTTGAAAACCCTGATCCAAAGTCATCAATAGCAATACGGGCACCATATCCTTGGAACTCTTGACAAAATTCTCTCATAAGCTGATAATCCTCAAGGTTTGCATCTTCAAGTATCTCAAGGACAACACGATCAAACATATCATGCTCTTGTAAGAGTGCTTTAAACCACACACGAAATTCAGGGTTTTTAATTTCAATAAAGCTGAGGTTTAGTGTAATATCACACTCTAAATCAGAGACACTTTTTATACCTTTTTCGAGAACATATCGTGAAAGCTTTTCGTATTGATTGGTTTTAATGGAGATGTCTAAAAACTCATAAGGAGAGATGATTTTCGTTGTTCCATTTTCAAACTGTTCAAGACGCATTAAAAGTTCATATTTTTGAGTGGTATGTACAGAAGAGATGATAGGTTGAAAAAAACAGACAAATCTATCTTCTTCAAGGGCAAGACGAATCTCTTTTTTATAGTAGAGGTTTTTTTGTAGTTGATGGGTATGATCAAAAGAGTCTTGGTAGAGAAGTACTTTTTTTCCCTCTTTTCTTGCAGTAAGAAGCGTCATATCTGCTTTGTTGAGGATATTGGTCTGATGTTGAACCACAGCAATAGTGATACTCAACTCAATACTCTCATTAATCTCCTCAATATTATAACTTTCTGCTTCAATGGTAGTGTGTAATTTTTGTGCAAGTTGAAGATAGCTCTCGATAGACACTGCGTATTCAAACTGGGTTAATAAAATAAATTCATCGGCGCCTAAACGGTACGGGATTAAGTGCTCATTTAAAAGTAGTTCCTGTAGCTTGTGTGAAAATTGTTGAAGGATTTGATTACCTACTTGAATTCCATAAAGGTCATTAATTTGGCTAAAACCGTTAATATCAATAAGCATGATTAGATTATTGTCTGTCTCTTTCAAAGTACGTACTAAGGCAAATCTATTTTGTAGACCACTGAGTTGATCAGTATAGAGTTGATGTTGTAACTCTTTAGTCCTATCATCAACCAATGATTCTAGTTGGGTATTAGAGTACTCTAGTGAAACGTTATCCTCTTTTAGTGTATTGATTTTATCACCAAGTATGATTGCGAGTAAGATTACTTCTGAGACCGAGCCTATTGCAAGAAGGTTGTTACTCCAAGAGAAGCTAGGGATAGTTCCATTCATTTGTAAGACAAAAACAATAAGCGCTAAGGTGAAAAATGACCAGGCAATACTAAATAAGATAGCGGTACGCTCTTTTCTAATTGCCAAATAATAAGCAACCCCTATAATGAATATGAAAAGTGACAAGATTGGTATCAAAGAGATTGAAGTGAGTTTCAAGCCTAAGGTGTCATTGGTACTGAAAAGCTCAAAGTAGACAGTACTTGTGAGCAGTAAAGTAATGACGGTAAGATGTGCTATAAAGAGCAGTCTTATTTTTGGATAATTATGACGTGTAATCCCCAGCAGCTTAATAATAAAAAGTACACCAAAAAGAATAAATATAAGAACGGCCAATGTGTCTGCTATACGTGTAAAGAATAGTGAATTGGGCCAGATATAGTGATTTGTAAATCCCCGAATACTTGCATGATAGACAAGGCTTGATAATACCAATGAGATGTAATAGAGATAATAGGAGTAGCGCGTAAATAGATAGAGGACCAAATTATATAAAACCATAACAAAGAGAATGCCGTACAAGAAACCATCAACGAGTTTAGATTCTGTACTGTGTAAGAAAAACTCTTCTGCACTGTGTATGGAGAAGAAGATTGGAATAGAGCCAAAATGTTTAATCTTAAAGTAGTAGTCAAGTTGATCTGTGTTTTGGAAGTTGAGTGGAGTGATAAACTGTTCATAATCAAGAAGGTACTCTTTTGGTGGATAATCCGTTCCAAAGTATAGTGTTTGGGTTTTTTCATTATTTATGTATTGATAAGCGATAAGGTTTTCTATATTTGGAAAGTCATAGGTTAAGATATAGGTTTGGACGAGAGGCTGACTTTGTTTGATACGCACATGAAACCAAGCCGTATGATCGATAAAACCCAGCCGATGTTTTGGTACGTCGACATAATTTTTTGAATTCTTTGCCTCTTCTAGCGTTAGTTTATTACTAGGGTCTACTAGGAGTTCTATAGAATACGATAGTTTCTGATTTGAGTTTAGTATGGTTGCTTCAAGCGCTGATGAAAAAAATAAAAAAAGTGATAATACATATATAAAACGATAAATCATACAAACTCATTTAATTAATTTCACTTGATAGTATCATAATAAAAATGAATATAAGATTTAGGTTTTAAACTATTTAATAAAGCTTTTATAGGAAAATTAAATTTGCGGTTAAACATAAAAAAAGAAGGGCTATTTGACTTAGCCTATAGTATCGAATGTATTTGATGGATATGTTAAGAGAGCAGGTGTGACTCTCTTAAGTGTGTACGCTGTCTCTTAGTCTTGAGGAAGTGCTTCAAATTCTTGGCGTTTGCCTTCAAACCATTTCATCATATCTTCTGGAGATTGCATGAGTTCTTGCATCTGCGCAATTACTGCTAAGTGTGCTGCATCACCTTGTTGGAACATCTCCATTCCGTGTGATTTACTAAGTTCAGCCATCTCTTCAAAAGTTTCCGCACTAAAAGTAGCATCACACGCGCCACCAAGTTGTTTACATGTCATTGTTTTCATAAAGTTCCTTATTTAAGTAGTGAGGAAGTTTAGCATAGAATGATAAATGTGTAAAAATAAAAATATTTTGCTTAATAGATAGTATTGGGTGCAGGGAAATTAGTGGTGGACAGCTAGAGATTCGAACTCTAGATAGATTGCTCTATACTCGCGTTCCAGGCGAGCGCCTTCGACCACTCGGCCAGCTGTCCATTATATTTTGTAGGTGAGTTTTGTAAACTCTGCTTCTTAATGTTTTAAGAAGCGAAAGTATATCTTATTTATCTAAAATTCTTGGCAGTGTGATGCCTTCTTGACCCTGATACTTTCCAGCCTTGTCTCGGTAGCTAGTTTCGCATACTTCATCTCCTTGTAAAAAGAGAACTTGTGCGATACCTTCATTGGCATATATTTTTGCAGGAAGTGGTGTTGTATTAGAAATTTCGATGGTGATGTGACCCTCGAATTCTGGCTCAAAAGGTGTGACATTGACAATTATACCACAGCGCGCATACGTGCTCTTACCGAGACATATCGCTAAAACATCACGTGGGATTTTAAAATACTCTACTGTACGTGCTAGTGCAAAAGAGTTCGGAGGAACGATACAAATATCACCTTTGAAATCAACCACATTCGCATCATCAAAATGTTTAGGATCTACGACTGTTGAGTTGAGATTTGTAAAGATTTTAAACTCATCACTAACACGGATATCATACCCATAAGAACTAAGTCCATAACTGACCACACCTTTACCAACTTGATCTTCACAAAATGGTGTAATCATCTCATTTTCTACTGACTGTTCTCTTATCCAACTGTCTGCTTTTAAACCCACATCTGTTCCTTTTCTTGTCTTAAACTTAAATATATTTCTTAATCATTCGAGTGACTAATAACTTTTATGGTATTATACACAAATTAATTTTCAAAAGCATAGGAGAAAATATTTATGGATACAAAACAGATTAAAGCTTTAATGAGCAACTTTGATGAGAGTGGTTTATCAAAACTTAAAATTACAAAAGAAGATTTTTCTATCGAATTTGAAAAAGCAACAGGTCTTGTTGCCGCACCAGTTCAAGCAGTTGCAGTAGCAGCTCCAGTTGCAGTAGCAGCAGCACCAGTTGCTGGGCAAGCAGCTCCTGTAACGGCAGCTGAAATTACAGGTGACTCTATTGACTCACCGATGGTAGGAACATATTATGGCTCACCATCTCCAGACTCTCCAACATTTGTTAAAGCGGGAGATACTATCAAAAAAGGTACAGTTGTAGCAATTCTTGAAGCGATGAAAATCATGAATGAATTAGAAGCTGAATTTGATTGTAAAGTTCTTGAAGTTCTTGCAACTGATGGTCAAGCGGTAGAGTATGATATGCCACTATTTGTAGTAGAAAAGATCTAAATATGGCTGAAATCAAACGTATCTTAGTTGCGAATCGTGGAGAGATTGCTCTTCGTGCCATTCGTACTATTAAAGAGATGGGTAAAGAAGCAGTAGCAGTTTATTCTAAGGGTGATGCAGACTGTGCATACCTTGATCTTGCGGATGCAAAAATTTGTATCGGTGAAGCTCCTTCAGCGCAGAGTTATTTAAGTATTCCAGCGATTATCTCTGCGGCAGAAGTAAGTCATTGTGACGCTATCTTCCCAGGGTATGGTTTTCTTTCAGAGAACCAACATTTCGTAGAAATCTGTACACACCACAACATTAAATTCATCGGGCCAACACCTGAAGTTATGGTTTTAATGTCAGATAAATCAAAAGCAAAAGATGTAATGATTGCTGCTGGCGTTCCTGTAGTTCCAGGAAGTGATGGTGCGATTCACGATATCAAAGATGCTAAAACTCGTGCGGCAGAAGTTGGATACCCAGTTATCCTAAAAGCCGCTCAAGGTGGTGGTGGACGTGGTATGCGTGTTGTTGAAGAGGAGAGCTACTTAGAAAATGCATTTTTAGCTTGTGAATCTGAAGCAATTACTGCCTTTGGTGATGGCACGATCTATATGGAGAAATTCATTAAAGATCCTCGTCATATCGAAGTTCAAATCATGGCAGATGCACATGGAAATGTTCTTCATGTCGGTGAGCGTGACTGTTCTATGCAAAGACGTCACCAAAAACTGATTGAAGAGTCTCCTGCGATTGTACTGACTCCTGAAGTACGTACACGTCTTCATGACGCCGCAGTGCGCGCTACAAAATTCATCAAGTATGAAGGTGCAGGAACATTCGAGTTTTTGCTTGATGCAAACCTTGACTTCTATTTTATGGAAATGAACACGCGTCTTCAAGTTGAGCATACTGTATCTGAAGAGGTATCAGGACTTGACCTTATTGAGATGATGATTCGTGTTGCAGAGGGTGATAAGCTACCTGCACAAGAGAGCGTTGTTTTAAAAGGTCACTCAATTGAGTGTCGTATCTCAGCAGAAGATCCAGTTAAATTCTTACCAAGTCCAGGTAAAATTAATCAATGGATCGCTCCAGGTGGCCGTGGTGTTCGTATTGACACTCACGCATATGCTGGTTATATCGTTCCTCAAACTTATGACTCTATGATTGGTAAGCTTATTGTTTACGGTAGAGATAGAGAAGATGCAATCGCTAAAATGCATCGCGCATTAAGTGAATTTACTGTTACGGGAATTCGTACTACTATCGCATTCCATAAAAAAATGATGGAAAACCCTGATTTTATAAGCAACAACTTCAATACTAAATACCTAGAGAGTTACAACGGATAATATCCGTGTAACTTCTAACCCTTCACAAACTCTCTTTTAAAGACTTATTATGGAAAAAACATTTTCTTTTACTAAAAAATCAATCTTATTTTTATTGTTATTTTTAGGTACTTTTAGTGGTGCATTTTTCTGGATGACCTATACACAATCACAAGAAGTTAAAAACACTGGCCCGTATCTTCTTACGGCGGATGATAAATTTCTCTACTTTAATGTTAACGATACGCTTTATGAAAGTGATGTGGATGGAAATATTATTGCTTCTTCTACTTTTAAACATTTGGACCTAAAAAAACCGCTAGCAGATATTCATGTATACAAGGGAATTTTATATGTCTTAGAGGGAAAAACCAAAACTCTAAAAAGTTGTAATCTTGAAGAAAACCGTTGTGAATTTATCTTAAAAGCCAAAGCAAAACGAAATCAAGGTGCATTAAAGATGGCCTTTGATGAAAATACCAGCGCGCTCTATATTGCCAACAGTGGAGAGCATCGCATAGATGTTTACGATCTTAAAACCCAAGTTTCACACCGTTTTATGACCATGGAAAAACTTGATTTTCCTAATGCTATATTGATTGAAGAAGATAAAATAATCATCGCAGATTCAAATAACAATAGAGTGCTCACCTTAGACAAAAAGGGCAATATCCTCTCTAGTTTTAGTGTCAAAAGCGATGTGGGAACGGCGGGTTTAAAAAGAGCGTTAAAATTGGCCCATGCGCAAGATGGTTCATGGTGGAGTATTAACTCTGATATCTATTATGATGAACGTGAAGTGATTCATTATGATTCGAAAGGCAGCGCACTAGAAATATTTCATGCTGAAGGGGTGAGTAAACTTTCTCAGCTTACACGTTTCAATGAGAAGATTATACTTTCTGATTATTTAGGATTTAAACTCTATGTTTTAAAGAGTAATTCTGAGATGAAAGAGTTTTCGAGTATCTTAATCAATACAGAGTTAGATAAATATCGAAAAGAGCGTCACTTCTGGATTAATCAAAAATACACGACATATTTTTTATTTTTTCTCTCAGCTGTTTTTGCTTTACTGACCCTGTTTTCTGATGCAAAAGATAAAAAAATAGTAGAAGATGACGTCGAAATAGAGATAGAAAAAAGTGCTAAGTCTGAGAGTATAGATCTCTCTACATTAACCTTACTTGAAGTGGATAATCATGGATATGTATGGTTGAAACCAAAAAAATCTTTTGTGAACTTAATGCGATATGGATTGCCTATTGTGGGACTAATTATTTTCACAACGATGTATATCGTTCGCAATGGGATACTCGAATCTAATTTTCAGATGAAAATAGTTTTTATCCTTTTCTCTATTTTGATTTTAGGGATGATGCTTTTGTCTAAGAAAATAAGTGAAGTTATTATTGGAACAAATGGCAAGGATATTATTATTAGAGATGTTTTTGGACGTATTGGAGAGGTGTCTGCAGGTCAGGTAGAATTTAATAGTATACGTTTAAAAGCAGGGGATGCTACTTTGGGTCTGGGAAATCAAGAAAACGCTGTCTTCTCTCAAAAAGAGTTAGATACTTATATCTTCCCTTTATTGAGAGAGGATATGAAAATTGATGAAGTGAAGTTGATATTGCGTAATCTTAAAACTTTCGATTTTAAAACTTATGCTGGAATTATTGTGAGTATTATTTTATTGATTGTGATTCTAGGAGCAAAATAAAAAGAGTTTAAAAATCCTTCCCGCTAGGAAGTCTTAACATCTGAATATCTGCTTTCAAGCGTGCACGTGCAAAATAGTCATCTAAAACATTAGCGCGCTGAGCACCCATAATGATATTTTTTATCTGTGCCTTAAGGGCATCAAAGCTTTGAGCACTCTCGCCTATTTTCTCTTTCATATAAAAGCTCATAAATCCCCCTTGAGGATTGGGAATGATTTGAGTGAAAGCACCTTGTTTAGTGTTTTGTAACACTGTTGCGAGTTGAGGATTTACTTTTGCATGTTCAATGGAGGCGTTGTCTGATTTAATTTCTGGAGAGTAGAACATAGGGTTGTCAATTTTTTCTTGAAGACGTGCCTTATCACCTGTCATGTAAACGACTACTTCGTAGCGTTCTGGATGGGTAAATTCATTTTTATGCATCTCATAATACTCATTCATTTCATCACTACTAGGCTCGGCCATAGATGAGTAAGCGATAGAGCTGTAGAGTTTTTGATTTAAAAGTTTCTCTTTAATTTTAATTTTGAACTGTGCTTCACTAAGGTGATTTGATTCTTGAACGGCGTTATAAAGTTCTAACATACTCATTTTGTTTTGTTCTGCCATCTGTTCGATGTCGGCATAAACTTCTTTACGCGTTACTTGTAAGTTGCGTGTCTCTATCTCTAGATCTTCCAATTTTTTACGAATTAAAATTTGGACGGCTTTGTCTTCATCTACTTTAGCCTCATTCATCATTGCTTTAACTTCGTAAAGACTAATAGGGGAGTCTTTAACTAAGATGGCAACTCCATCAACAACTCTGGCTTCCAGCGCGCTCAGTAAAAGTAAAAAAGTAAATAATATTTTTTTCATGTAAATCTCATTTGTAGTTAATTGGCGCATTTTACCCATTTTTAACTACTAATTGACTAAAATGGCGCAATTGAAAAAAAGGCAAAACTATGACTGTAACACGCTTCGCACCGAGTCCTACGGGATATCTTCATATTGGAGGACTACGTACCGCACTTTTTAGCTACCTATGGGCTAAAGTAAATGGGGGTAAATTTGTACTTCGTATTGAAGATACGGATGAAAAACGTAATTCAAAAGAAGCGGCGCAAGCTATTGTTGATGCATTTGCATGGTTGGGTTTTGAGCATGATGGTGAGATTACCTATCAGTCTCAAAGAAAAGAGATTTATGCCAAGTATGTGCAACAACTTCTTGATGAGGGTAAGGCATATAAATGTTACATGAGTCGTGAAGAGTTAGACGAAATTCGTGAGCAGCAAGAAGCCAATAACGAACGTCGTCGTTATAATGGAAAGTACCGTAATTTTGAAGGAACACCACCAGAGGGTGTTGAGCCAGTTATTCGTATCAAGGCACCTGAGTCTGGAACTATTGTTGTGCATGATGGTATCAAAGGTGATGTAAGCTTTGAGGCGCAAGATATTTTAGATGACTTTATCATAGCGCGCTCAGATGGGGCTGCGACGTATAACTTTGTTGTAGCGATTGATGATGCATTGATGGGGATTAATGAAGTTGTTCGTGGCGATGATCACCTTTCAAATACACCTAAGCAGATGATAGTTTATGAAGCACTTGGTTTTGACTTGCCTAAGTTTTATCATGTTCCTATGATTCACAATGAAAATGGTAAAAAACTTTCAAAACGTGATGGGGCTACGGATGTTATGGAATATAAAGCGATGGGTTATACGCCTGAGTCTTTACTTAATTTTTTAGTACGTCTAGGTTGGTCTCATGGCGATCAAGAGATCTTCTCTATGGATGAGATGCTTAAACTTTTTAACCCAAAAGATATCAACAAGTCAGCATCTATTTACAATACTGAAAAATTAAACTGGCTCAGCGCGCACTACATCAAAAATATGCCAAATGATGATTTAGCAGTACTTTTAGAAGAGTATGGAATTATGTTAACGTCTCATGATAAAAAAGAGATTGTTTTAGATGCACTTAAAGAGCGCGCTAAGACACTTAAAGAGTTGGCTGATTTGGTAAACGAAGTATTGACTGCGCCTATCGAGTATGAAGAAAAAGCAATGAAGAAAGCCTTTAAAGGAAATGCACTAGAAGTTCTTACTGCATTTGCAGATAAGGTAAATGCTTCAATTGAACTACACCTTCCATCTGATTATCATACTTTAATGGAAGCGACGATTACTGAACTTGAAGTGGGATTTGGAAAGATTGGTCAACCTCTACGTGTGGCACTACTTGGAAAGTTAAGTGGTCCAGGTTTGGATGACGTGATGGCGATTATTGGTAAAGATGAAACATTATTGCGCATAGAAAATCTGAAAAAAGTAGTAGAAGAATAATTAAATCTAATATAGAGTAAATTTTTAGTATAATTTCAAAAATATTTTAAGGACATCAAATGGGCTTCACCGAATTAGAACAAAAAGCACTAGACTACCACGAGTTTCCAAAAGCTGGAAAAATATCTGTTGAGGCTATTAAAGGCATGGAAACACAAGCTGATTTGGCGATGGCATACACTCCAGGTGTAGCAGTTCCATGTTTAGAGATAGAAAAAGAGAAGGCAAATGCATATCGTTATACTGCTAAAGGAAACTTGGTTGCGGTTATCACAAATGGCACAGCAGTTCTTGGTCTTGGTGATATTGGCGCGCTGGCTTCTAAACCAGTAATGGAAGGAAAAGGTGTTTTATTTAAAAAATTCTCTGATCTTGACTCATTTGACATCGAAGTAGATACTAAAGATGTTGATAAGTTTGTTGAAACTTGTGCACTTATTGGTGAAACTTTTGGTGGTATTAACCTTGAAGACATCAAAGCACCTGAGTGTTTTGAAATTGAACGTCGTGTAATCGAAGCACTTGATATTCCCGTTATGCATGATGATCAACATGGTACAGCGGTAATTTCAACTGCAGGAATCATCAATGTTTGTCACATCAAAAACATCGAAATCAGCTCACTTAAAATTGTTGTTGTTGGTGCAGGTGCGGCAGCAATCTCTTGTGCAAGATTGTATAAAGAACTTGGAGCAAAAGATATCTACATGATCGACTCTAAGGGTGTGATTCATGATGAGCGTAACGACTTAAATGAGTACAAACAAGAGTTTGCAGTTAAAGGTGCATGTACACAATCAGAAGCATTTAAAGATGCAAATGTAGTGGTAGGTCTTTCACGTCCAGGTACTTTTTCAGTTGAAGACATTAAGTTAATGGCAGCTAACCCAACTATCATGACTTTAGCAAATCCTACACCAGAAATTTTCCCTGATGATGTAAGAGCAGCGCGTCCAGATGCCATTATCGCAACAGGCCGTTCAGATTTTGCTAACCAAGTAAATAATGTTTTAGGTTTTCCATTTATCTTCCGTGGAGCAATGGACGTACGTTCTAAAGCAATCAATACTGAGATGAAATTGGCTGCTGCAAATGCTTTAGCTGAGTTAACACGTCAAGAAGTACCTGCATATTTAAATGAAATCTACAAGACAACAATCGAATTTGGTCCAGAATATATTATTCCTAAACCATTTGATAAACGTCTTATCGTAGAAATTTCATCAGCAGTTGCTCAAGCTGCAGTAGATAGTGGTGTAGCACAAGTTGAAAACTTTGATATCAATGAATACAAAAAAGAGTTAGCAGCGCGCAGAGACTAATCGTTTACTTCTATCTTAACCTAGAGCTTCTAAGCGCATGAATAATGTCTTCAGAAGCTCTAACTTCTCTTCATCGATAGTAATGTCGAGACAATCTTTCAAAACCTTGCTTTCCAAAATCACAAGTTACTAATTATTAGTAAGAAATATATAAAGTATAATGTGTCATAATATTACTTACATAAAAACAATGAGGACATAAAAATGGCAACAGTAGAATTATCAGAAAAAAACTTTAACGAGACTATCGAAAATAATGATATCGTGATTATTGATTTTTGGGCACCTTGGTGTGGTCCTTGTAAATCATTTGGTCCGATTTATGAAAAAACGTCAGAACAGTATCCAGATATCGTTTTTGGTAAGATAAACACTGAAGATGAGCAAGCTTTAGGTGGTCACTTTCAAATTCGTTCGATTCCAACAACAATGATTTTGAGAGAGAATATTGTTCTTTTTCAACAACCAGGTGTTATGCAAGAAGAAGGACTTAAAGACATTATTAGACAGGTTCAAGAACTTGATATGAATGAAGTACGCGCCGAAGTAGCTAAAGAACAGGCAGCAGAAAACGCTTAAGGAAGATATTTTTCCTTAATTTTCTCTACAAACTCCTCACACTCCGCTTGGAGATGTTTGAGGTTTTTTGAATTATCTATCACCCAGTTAGCGCGCTTCTTTTTCTCTTCTATATCTAATTGTGAATTCATTCTATTGAGTGACTCTTCTTCACTGTACTTATTTCTTTTAATAAAACGATCAAGTTGTACATCTCTAGGTGTATAAACAACCACACTCTCTTGAATATCATAGTTATTATTTTCAAAAAATAGAGGAATATCAATAAGGTAGGGAAATTTAAAACCATCTTGTTTGATACTTTGTGCTTCTATCTCTTCTTTGATAAGAGGATGCAAAAAATCTTCTAACTTTTTCTTAGCTGACTCATCTGAGAATATTATTTTCCCCAGTTCAGGACGATTGACTTTTCCCTTTGAGGTGATAAAATCTTTTGAGAAGTTTTGCTCAACCCAAGCGGTGTTGGCATCTAAAATTTTGTGTGAGATGGCATCTGCGTCAATAACGCGCATACCGTGAAGAGCCATAAGAGAGGCAACGGTACTTTTCCCCGTTGCAATACCTCCCGTTAGGGCGATAGCATATTCATAAGCCATCTTAAATCCTTATAATATTTAAATTAGTTTCGGATTATACCTAAGTAAGACTTTCTTATATAATTTGGCATTGCAAATACTGCTGGGTGGATGTCGCAGTTGTAGTATTGTTGACCCTCTAATAAATCAGTTCTGTGAAGAATGATGTCTGCTGTTGGGTGATACTCTTTTGATGCTAAAAGAAGTGTTGTGTTGTTTCCTACATTGTATGGCATGATGATTTTGAAGTAGTTACCTAAAACTTGCATCACTGTAGTATTTGCTGCAACTTCTTCAAGATCTGGATGCTGCATTGCAAGCATTCCA
The DNA here is from genome assembly GCA_016744905.1 of Sulfurimonadaceae bacterium. Lineage (GTDB taxonomy): Bacteria > Campylobacterota > Campylobacteria > Campylobacterales > Sulfurimonadaceae > BB10. The sequence goes on from JADGDM010000005.1 coordinate 73,525, forward strand.
TCAACTGTGAGTGCGCGATTAACGTGCGCTAGAAGTGCTGCGTCTGTTGAGCTTTCAAGTAAAACAACATCAAAAGATGCATCTGCTAAATCTCTGGCTGCATCTATTGTTGGTGCAACGGTTGTTACTTTTACGCCAGTATAGCGCGCTAGTTCTGCTGTAAAGATAGAAGCATCATTGCTCATTACTAAAACATTTTGAGGTTTTTTGTGGCTACATAGTGGAATATGAACCATCATTTCTGGATAGATGAAATCTTTCATTATTTAATACCTTTTAAATTCTTATTGGGATTTTATCATGAAAGTATTAAAGATTAATGAAATGAAAAAGCTTTGTAAGTTTTTAAGCTAACTAATTTAGATATAATTGCGCACTTAAAATTTCGGAGAATTACATGAGTCAAATTAGCTACAAAGATGCTGGCGTCGATATAGATGCAGGAAACAGTTTTGTTGAAAACATTAAACCATTGGTAAAATCAACAAAAATTCCTGGTGTTCTGGGTGGAATCGGCTCTTTTGCAGGTGCGTTTGAACTTCCAAAAGGTTACAATGAGCCAGTTATGTTGGCAGCAACTGATGGAGTTGGTACCAAACTTAAGTTAGCAATTGATTCAGGTATTTATGACACTGTTGGAATTGACCTTGTTGCTATGTGTGTGAATGATCTTATCTGTAACTTTGGAACACCTTCATTTTTCTTAGACTATTATGCAACGGGTAAACTTGAAGTTGAAGTGGCTACGGCTGTTGTTGGTGGAATAGCTGCGGGTTGTGTTGAAAGTGAATGTGCACTTATCGGTGGTGAAACAGCTGAGATGCCAGGTATGTACTCTGAAGATGATTTTGATTTGGCTGGTTTTGCAGTAGGTGTGGCAGAAAAGTCAGAGCTTGATAGACTCTCTCATGTAAGTGTTGGTGATAAACTTATCGCACTTCCAAGTTCAGGTCTTCACTCAAATGGTTTTTCTCTAGCGCGCAAGGTTCTGTTTGAAAAAATGGAGTTGCCATTTGATACAGATGTTAATGGTCAATCTTTAATTAAAACTCTTTTAACACCTACAAAACTGTATGTTAAAACATTTAAAAAACTGAAAAATAATATTCAAGCCTTAGCACATATTACAGGTGGAGGTATCGTTGAGAACCTTCCACGTGTTCTTCCTGAAAATATGAAAGCAGTGGTTACGGAAGCTGATATTCGTGTTCTTCCTATCTTTGATATTATTGGTGAGCATGTTGAGCGCGCTGAGATGTTCAGAGCATTTAATATGGGTGTAGGCATGGTTCTTGTTGTAAAACCTGAAAATGTTGATGCAGTTCTTGCTGAATCTGATGGGTATTTAATCGGTGAGATTGAAGCAGGTGAGCGCGAAGCAGTATTGGTTTAACTTCTACTAAGCATTTCCTTATACGCATTTAACTATACTAGAGTACTTTAATACTCAGGTATAGAATGAAATTATTTTTAACACTTTTACCTCTCTCTCTGTATGCCTCTGAAAATCCAAACTCTTTTTATATGTTAAGTGTACTTATTTCATTGAGCCTTTTTATTATTATTTTAATTGTTGTGAGATATAAACAACTTTTAGGCAGTACAAACTACTATAAAAAACTTTATGAGCTCACCCCTAATCCATTGATGATTATTAATAGTAAATCTATTATTGTTGATGTCAACCGTGCATTTACAGAGATTTTAGATGTTCATAAAGAACGTCTGGTAGGTAAACTTTGGTATGAAAGATTGATTCCTTCTGAAAATGCCTTGATGGCGAGGCACAAACTTTATAAACTAGAGCATAATGAAACAATTGTTATGCCTTTAATTACTAAAACTGGAGAAATTCGAGAGTTTGAGTTTAAAATTACTGATCTTCCTGGTACTGAAAAGAGAAAAATATTTACAGCGTACGATACCTGCTCTTTAAAAAGCTTAATCAATGAAGTAGAGGACTTAAAAGAGGTCTTAGCCTTAAAAAGTGAAGCTTTATTACAACAAAGTAAGCAAATAGAGCTGACTTTTGATATGGCAGTTAATGGTATTGCTATTTTAGATGGTGAAGGAAATTTAAGTTATTCAAATGTCTCATTACAAAATATGCTGGATTATAATGAAAGCTATTTTAAACATGTTGGACTTGAAGTAATCTTTGGTGAAGAGTCAACACAGAGCCTTTTAACAGTGGCTAAACGTGGCCAAAGTATTGATAAGATGCATCATATTATTACGAATAGATCAGGAGATGAAATAGATATTACTATCTCTATTGCTTACCTTGATACGTTAAATCAGTATTTTGTAGTTATTCAAGATGTACGTAAAGAGGTCGAACATACTAAGTTATTAGAACAAGAACGTGATAATTATGAGGAAAGAGCCTTTAGAGATGGACTATTAGGTATATTTAATAGAGCGTATTTAAACCATACTTTAAGTGCTTTTGTTGAAGACGAGAAATATTTTTCTCTAGTTTTATTTGACGTAGACCACTTTAAAGCAGTGAATGATAATTATGGTCATGTTGTTGGGGATAAAGTCTTGATAGCCATTGCAGATATTGTCAGAAATAATCTTCGTAGTGGAGATGTTTTTGCCCGTTTTGGTGGTGAAGAGTTTGTTGTTTTAATTCCTCGTGGTTCTTTAACCGAGGGCATTACCACTTCTGAAAAACTGCGTATTAAAATAGAAGAGCTTTATCATGATCATGGAGAAAGAGTCACCTGTAGTTTTGGTGTGGCTCAGTATCATAAAGGTATGAGTATGAGTGATATTATTAATGCCAGTGATGAAGCCTTATATGAGGCAAAAGAGAGTGGTCGTAACTGTGTAAAAGTAAAATCCAATGAAAATGAGTTGTAGATGAGTGATAATTATGATGTATTGGATGAAGAGTTAAGCAACGAGCTTTTTGATATGTTCAAAGATCAATTTGAGCAGCAATTACCTGACATGGAAGCGTATATAGTTGCCTTGTCAAAACAAGATCAGTATAGTGAAGCCGTTGATAATCTTTTCAGGATGATGCACAATTATAAAGCAACAGTAGGCTACTTATCTATCAAATCAATGATAAGTTTGGTCAAACGCGCTGAGGAACTTTTGGGTACGTTACGAACACAAACTGGGCCAGCAGATGAGTCGGTAATAGACTGGCTTTTGCGTACAAAAGATCATTTTAATATCTGGCTTGATGAGATGGATCTAGGACTACGTGAATTTACAAAGGTTGATCTAAAATTTGTCAATGAAATCAAAATAACTGCTTCAAAAATACGTCCAGCAGATAGAATAAAAGAGTTAAACTTATTATATATTGATGCCAATGAGACACGAGCTGTGAAGTTTACAGGGGTGTTAAAAAACACCTTGAATGATGCATATTCAGTGACGAGTCTTAATGCGCTTGAGTCTATGGGAAGCGAGTATATTCCCGAAATATGTTTGATTAATATGGGAAATGAGAATTTAAAAGCCATTGATATTATTCATGAAAAATTTACCAGTAGTGCTATTATTGTTGTGCATGATAAAATGAATCGTGCTAAATTAATGAAAGTTGGTCTTAAAGGGGTAAATCATAATTTAGTTAATCCCATTAAGGGGAGTGATCTGAAACGTGAGCTTTTAGCCGTAACTGAATCGCATTTTTCAGAACGTCGTTTGTTGATCTCAAATAAAAAAATTAATGATTTCATTGAAGATTTACAGCCTTTACCCAGTTCTATTTTTCAAGTTCAACAGATTTGTGATGATGAAGATATGTCTGTACGTGATCTGATTAAAGTGGTGAAGGTTGATCCTATTATCTCTGCGTCGATTTTAAATGCAGCAGCGAGTCCAATTTATGGACTGAAATCAGTTTCTACTATAGACAATGCGGTCTCTATATTTGGTAAACGTACGGTCAAAGCCATCGTTTTAAGTGAGATGAGTAGCAATCTTGGTGATATTGATCTGGATGCTTATGGAATTAATGAAGCAACATTTTCAGAGATAGCAGCGAAACGCCTCTCTTTAATGATTAAATGGTACTCTAAAATCTCTATTGCTGATTTGAGTATCTTATCTTCGAGTGCTATATTAGGAAGCCTCGGCCAACTGCTAATTGCCAAGGAAGTTAAAAATAAAGATTTTCAAATTCAATTTTTAGAGTATATTAATGAGTATGGAGCGCAAGCGGCTGAAGAGCAATTTATGCATACAACAACGCCCTTTGTGACCAGTGATATTTTACAATTTTGGAATCTTCCACGTGATATTATCGAATCAATTAAATACAGCGATAATCCTGAAGATGCTCCTGATGAAGTAAGAAGCTTGGCCATAGCCAATCATATTGTCTACCGTCTTATTGGATTAGATGCAAAAGTTAAAAGTGAAATAAATGATGATATTTTAATGATATTACAAAATGAAGGTTTAGATCCAGCGCACTTAGAGCGCGCTTTAAAATCTTTGGGTTAAAATCCCAACGCTACTTATGAGCGTCAAGAACATCTTTTCTTGGAAAAGTAAAGGTTGACTTACGAATAACCGTAATTTTCTCTTTATCATCTAGAGCGTAAGCGTGAATCGTGATAGGAATAATTGTATCATGTTCCGCACTGTCTACTAAAACTTCATCCGTATAAAGTACAACAATTTTCTTCTTCTTTGCACCTGGACGAGATACAAATGGTTTACTTGGTTTTAAAATTTTGATTTTACCCTCATACTCTTTTGGAGTAATGATATCAAAGTAATACGTATGGTCTTTGTTCTCAGTATTTTGAAGTAAAAATACATAAGCATTTTCAACTCTATGAGTATCTCCATCAGCCTTTTTGATACTGTAAAGACGCGTCTCTTTATTAATATTTAAAAGCATAAACTCTTTAGTACTTCCCATAAATCCAGTAAGCAGGACTAAAACAGCTAAAATTAAACCATAGCCCATAATTTTTGGACGGAAATATTTGGTTTTACCACCTTGGTGTATAACCTCTTTGTCACTTGACCATTGAACAAGGCTCTCTTTACCAAGCTTACCCATAACTGTTGTACAGGCATCTACACACTCAAGACAGTTAATACACTCTAGTTGAAGTCCTTGACGAATATCAATATGTGTTGGACAAACGGTGACACAACTCTCACAAGTGGTACATTCTGCAGTAGGTTCTACTTCAAGAAGATCTTTGGTTTTAGAGTACTGTTTGTCGTGACCTTCGTAAATCTCACCACCACGATGTGGATCATAGATAGCCATAATAGTATCATCATCATAAAGAACAGACTGAATACGTGAATAAGGACATACATAGATACAAAAGTTCTCTTTTAAAATAATAACATCATAGATTAAAAATGCCATAATTCCGCCGAGAGTACCAACTAAAACAAGATGTTCTCCAGGATTAGATAGGTAAGCAATATAGTCTGCTGGTGGAACAAAAAACCAAACCAGATTTGAAGCGGCGATAAAAGCAAGAAATGACCACATCAAAATAGCGATTACACGTTTGATCTGATTCTCAGCTTTTGAATAATCAGGATCTTGCTGTTTATTTTTAATACGTTTTCTAAGTTTTAAAATTTTAGTCTCAATCAAATCTCTATAGATAACACGAAAAATTGTTTGCGGACACATCCACCCACAAAATACACGGCCACCTAAAACGGTGAGTCCAAAAATACCAATAAACATAATCATTAATAAAAATGGCATAAGATACATCTCTTGCATATCAAACTGTACAAACATTAGGTGCAGTTTCAATTTATCAAAAGAGAGTAAAAATAGATGATTTCCATCTACGGTTATCCATGGAGTTATAAGGGTCATAACCGTCACTAGGATATAAAACCAATAGCGGCGAATTCTATATGGAATAACTTTTTTTATTTTATCGATTGTTTCACTCATCTTGTTTCCTTTTGTGTTGTGTTTTTAGGAGTTGGACATTGTATCTGTTCTATAATTTGATCTTCAGCATCTTCATTGATAACAATTCTATTGGTATCATTGGCTACATTTTTTAGCTCGCGAGATTCGATATAATCCTTCAGTGAGCTACGGCTTACTTCTAAAAGACGCGCCATGGCACTGACACTTTTACCCTCTTTGATATATCCAATGATTATATCATGATGTTTGTCAAATTTAGACGATGAACGACTTCCTTTTGGTCTCCCAATAGCTTTTGATTCATTTAAAAGTAGAACCTGTCTCAGTTGGTCAATTAAGGCTAATCCTAACATGATATTACTATCAGGATTGATTATAATAGATTGCTTAACAATATGGATCTCTATACGACGTTTTAAAAGACATGAAAACATATGCACTAAGTCTTCAATATGTGAACTTAACACCCAGGTATCATAGATAATTAGGTTGGCACCTTCATTTTCACGAAAAAAATCTACAACCTTGGTTCGATAATCGATTCTTTGATTTTGTGACTCTTGGTCAATATATTCATTGCCAATAGGCATATTATGTAATTCAGCATAAGCATTGACCTGTTTTAATTGCTCATAGGCTGCGTCAAAGTTTTTGTCAGGTCTGATATAGGTTATATTCATGATTACGTTTAAACTCCTATAATTATTTAGTTTCATCGTCATTATAGGATAAATGACGATGAAAGTCAAGATGCTAAGTTATTATTTCGTCAAGAAGAGGAGTTGTATAAAAGAAGTGATTATTTTGTGATAAAGATCATCAAGAGATGATCTTTATCTATATAAAGAAGGTATTACCAGCCGATACCCAGACTAACTACATATCTACGATCGCTGGTGCTGGTTTCTGAACCAGTTAAGCCAGTCTCTTCTGCGTAAGTTGCAGCAGAGAGCTTAACAACTGTCATTTGCATATCGATACCTGCTGTGTATGCTGCTTGATAGAGACCCGCATTAAGCGTTAACATGAACCATGAGTTGTCTATCACACCAAAGCTTGCACCTAGGCGAAAACGTTTCATAAAATCACTCTCAGCATACTCTGTTGCGCCACTAGAATTGATGACATAGTACGTGTTCGCATTAAGTGCATCAACATAGTCTGCTGCTAATATTAAGTGCTCAAACCAAGGAACATCAGGTGAAACAGATACACCAAAGTTTAGTGTTGTTGGTTGATCTCCATAAACACTATATCCATCATAGTTTGGATTAGATTCATTATCATCTCTTACATAGTTAGTCTCAGAATCAAAGGTAAGTCCACCCATATTTAAAATACTCATAGAAAAAGTTGTAGGGTAAGGCGTCTCTTGAAACATTTTATAATTTAGACCAAGATCAAAGCCAAAAGCAGATGATTCGTGTAGGTTATCTTCAATAAATCTATCACTATTGTCAGCAAGATCAGTTACTTCAGCTAAGGTGAGATCTTTTTGTACGGATTCATTTTGAATATATTTTGCACCAATACCAATATCAAGTTGACCAGGGCCAACATCATTAAATGACTTTGCAAAACCCGTTACTAAACCAGCATATGCGCGTGACTGTAGACCCATTACGCCAGTAGGTGTACCAAAGCCACCTTTTGCATGAGGAAGCAATGCCGTGTCTTCAGCAATCAGTAAACCAACAGACCATGCTAACCAGTCTCCATTATGAGAAACTGATGAGTAGTTGGAAATATCTAATTGATAGTGATTTCCACTGCTATTTTCAATAACATTTGCTATCGCAGTGAACTGATCTTCTTCATCTTCTATATCTAGTGCGTCTGTTATATCATTTGCAAAATCTTGAAAACCGACGCTCCCTCCGACACTAAGACCTAAAAGTTCAATTTCTAAACCATGATCTTTTTTAATACTTGCCAATCCCGCTGGATTCGCGAAAACTGAGGTTGAATATCCACCAACAGCAACGTTGGCTCCACCCATACTCATAATACGCGCATCTTTATAAAGATACGCATGTTGTGCACCTGCAAAAACTGCAGTACTGAGTCCAAGACTCATTAAAAGTGTGATTTTTTTCATTTTAATCCCTTTATCTCTTAGACTTAGTTAGGTTGGCAAACGCCAGCATTATCAACAGTACCTAGAATTGAGTTACCATCTGCATCTTCTTCAACACAGTAGTTACCAGTTGTATTACTATCATCTGAACTATCATTAAAGTAATTCAGTAGATCAGCTTCAGTAATCTCTCTGTCTTCACCACCTGTAATCTCTTGTTTGAACTCTTCGATAACATTCTCTGCACTCTCATTACTATCTATGTCATCTGTCTCTAAAAGATCAGCAGGCAACATATTTACCAGTGCTTCAATATCATTATTGATTGTCTCAAGTAAAATTTCATTGGTTGCGGGGATAGCTTCAACTTCAGCGGCTGTTTTTGCTACAGGACAAGCATAACATCCACTGCCGTCTGTTTGATAATCAATTGTATCACAAGCACTATAGTTGATGCTACATTTATCTTTGATTAGAATACTTGAACGTAAAAATGCAGAGTAATTAATCAGCTGAGAGAAAGTGTTATTCTCATCTACTGTAATTGTTACATGTTCATAGTCTGGATTATTTGGAAAATTAACATTTCCGTCTATACTTAGGTTTGCATCATTTGAACATTCAAATGTTGAAGTGTTATCATCAAATGCACTTTTTGGACTACTTACTAAGGCATACTCTAAGGCACAGGCTGTTGCCAGCATACTAGAAGGAACACCACTATCTGTGCCATCCGTACTATCAGATTCTTCAAAAAATGAGCTAAGGTCATCAGTTAAGTAGCTGAAGGTTACCGCTGTTTTCATCAATCCAGTAATACCAACAAACAGACAAACTTCTTTTTGTCCACTGCTTAATGCATCAACATAATTTCTATCACTGTTTCCGCAGTCAACAGGAATGGCTTCTTTAAAAAGCGTTGAGGCTCTTATCGCATCTGCCAGATTGATTTTGTCTGCAAGATCAACTAAAAGATCTCCTGCCCCACTGCTTTCACTCGCCGTCTCTGTACCATCATCTTCGGCTGTAAAAAGGTCTAAGACCACACTTAATGTAAAACCTGCACGAGAAAGATAGGCGGAACCAAGGTACAGTTTATACTCACTATCAGGATAAGCATTTTGATATTCTGCTGAACTTAATTTAGAGATAACCTGATCATAGGCACCTTCATCTGTCAGCTTTTGAATCTCAATACGCTTTTCACCATCCTCTGTAGAGCCTAAGTCTGCTTCTCCACAGCCGGTAAATAGTAGGGCGAGTGTTACGCCAAAGGCTAGAATAATTTTTTTCATGTGATGTCCTTTTTAGATTTAAATTTGTAACTGCACTCCCACCACTCAATGGAAAACTGTACATATTAACTATACCTATTATATATCATCAAAAATTATATGAAGATAAAAGTAGAAAATTAATAGCTTGTAATCTACAATATTGGTATAATGTGACAACAATTTAAGGGGTAATCTTGGACGGTCTATTTATCGAATTTCGTGATCCACTTTTTGGGATAATAGTGTTTTTTTTATTTGTTTTTATCATCGCTTTTTTATCTTATTGGTGGGGACGATTCAAACTTAATGATGACCATAAGGTTATTGAAAAATTTATTGAAAAATTCCATACCATCCCTAGTGGAAATGAATTTAAAGAACTTATTGGTAGCTCGGAGATTTCACAAAAATCATGGCTTCTTTTAGCAGAATCCTATTTTGATAATGGTGATTTTGAACGCAGTATTGAGATCTATCAAGCGCTACTAGAGACACAAAATGATAAAAATTTTAAATTGAATATTTTGTATTTACTTGGGATCACCTACTACAAAGCAGGATTTTTAGAACGTGCTAAAGAGTTGTACTTAAAAATTCTCTCACATAAACCGCGATCTACAGAAGTTTTAAAATATCTACTTTTGGTCTATGAGCAATTAAAAGATTTTGATAATGCCTTGGATGTTTTAGAATCATTAGAAGAGTTGGGCGAGTGTGATGATAACTTACAAGCCTACATCGAGGTGCAGATGTTGCTTCACAATGGAAGTTTAGAAGCCGAAGAGAAAGTAAAAAAATTGCTTGCTATCTATCATAAAAGCCATCAACATTTTTATCAGATTTTTGAGTATATATTTCGAGTAGATGCTCAAACAGCTTGGAAACATTTCGATGTGACACAAGGGAGTAAAATTTCCGATATATTATTTAGACTCTCGGTAGATAAGTGTGATTTTGATATAATTACAAAACATGCTTACTTACGTGAACTTTTTACAGCAAAAGGCTACCTAAGTGAGGCATCTCGTAGTGATGAGTTTGAATTAGATGTGTTGATTAGATTGAACACACTTCAAGATCATAAAGCTACCTTACAGTTTGAGTATGTTTGTAGTAACTGTAAGCAAGAGTCGCCTTTTAGTTTTCATCGATGCCCTAACTGCTATGCTATTGATAGTCGTGAAGTCGTTATGATGTTAAGTAAAGATGTTTATGAGCAAAATTTATCATTTCTTTAAAAGGAGAAAATAGTGCCTAATTTGAGTCCACTAGAAAAAGTAATAGAGTATACATTTAAAGATCAAAAGCTCCTTATTGAAGCGCTGACACATAAAAGTTTTAAACAGCCCTACAATAATGAGCGTTTAGAGTTTCTTGGAGACGCAGTTCTCGATCTGATTGTGGGTGAATACCTCTATAAAAAGTTTCCCAAACATGATGAGGGAAAACTTTCAAAGATGCGCGCTTCGCTAGTAAATGAAGAGGGTTTTACAAAATTGGCCAATATTTTGAATCTAGGAAAGCATATATTACTCTCCAACGCAGAAGAGAACAATGGAGGACGTGAAAAACCATCACTTCTTTCCAATGCTTTTGAAGCAGTAATGGGTGCGATTTATCTTGAAGCTGGAGTAGAAGCAGTGGATACAATTGTAATTAAATTACTTGAAGATAACTATGAAGAGATTAGTTTAGATTCACTGTTTAAAGATTATAAAACATCATTACAAGAGGTCACACAAGCGCATTTTGGTGTTATTCCTGAGTATAAGATGCTGGGTTCTTCTGGGCCAGATCACAAAAAAGAGTTTGAAGTGAGTGTCACGATTCAAGGTAAAGAGTATGCACGTGGTCTGGGTAAAAGTAAAAAAGTCGCACAGCAAGTGTGTGCAGAAACTGCGATGAAACTATTAAAAAAGGAACTCTCTTGAATAAATTTGGACTAAGATTTAGCTTTTCGACCTTTGGAGAGTCTCACGGTAAAGCCATCGGCGCGCTGATTGATGGCGTACCTGCTGGTTTAGAGATTGATGAAGCCTATATCCAAAGCGAACTTGACCGCCGTAAACCAGGACAAAATGAGTTTGCTACTGCACGTAAAGAAGCGGACGTGGTAGAGATACTCTCTGGTGTTTTTGAAGGGTTAAGTACAGGAACACCAATTATGATGGTGATTTTTAATACCAATCAAAAAAGTAAAGACTACACCAATATCAAAGATATGTTTCGTCCAGGGCATGCTGACTTTACCTACTTTCATAAGTATGGTATCCGCGATTATCGTGGTGGAGGTCGCTCTTCAGCACGTGAAACTGCTGCTCGCGTCGCAGCTGGTGCGCTGGCAAAATTGATGATAGGGAAACTGGGGATTAAAATTCAAAGTGGGATTACGGAGATTGCGGGTATTAAAAGTGTAAATGATGATTTTGATTTTGTAGCAGATTCTGAGATATATGCTCTGGATAAAGATGTAGAACAGGCTCAAAAAGACGCTATTTTAGAAGCTAAAAATCGTCATGATTCTGTTGGTGGTGTTGTGAAGTTGCGTTTAGAACACTTACCTATTGGTCTGGGTGAACCACTCTATTATAAACTTGATGCACTACTGGCTGATGCGATGATGGGTATTAACGCAGTAAAAGCGGTAGAAATTGGTGATGGTATTCAAAGTGCACGTGAATTTGGTTCAACAAATAATGATCCAATTACACATGATGGTTTTACATCAAACCACTCAGGTGGAATTTTAGGAGGTATCTCTAATGGGGAAGCAGTAGAACTCAATATCTACTTCAAACCAACGCCTTCTATCTTCATCGAGCAAGATACTATTGATACCCATGGAGATGAACATAAGTTCTCTCTAAAAGGCCGTCATGACCCTTGTGTAGCCATTCGTGGCTCAGTTGTAACTGAAGCAATGGCTGCCTTAGTTATCGCAGATTTGGTTTTACTCAATATGGGACGAACCATGGATGGTGTAGAAAAATACTACAACTAAGTCTCTAAGACTTAGCCATCTGAATATGCACGTAATATTGCTCCTTCAGTGGAGTAACCTCTTTAAAATATTTCCACAGCGCACCTGTATCTTTTTGACTTGAAAAGATTGATTGTGCAATGCCATTAAACAGTTCTAAATTATTTGAATCTGCCTTGTCTCTTGCCCCTACTAAAATATTTTGAGGATGAAAGTCTGCTTCAAAATTTAAATTAAAAATCTTAAAATCATGAATATTATTGGTGGCTATCATCAGTCCATATTTTTCCATATTTAAAAAAGCGTGAATATCTTTAAACTGTTTAATATCGCTGAGATTAAAAACAGCATTATAAATATACTTTTCTGAGCCATTAAGTTTGATCTGCAAGAAACATAGGGCAATGGTCTCTGTCCCGACCGTTACATTCATAATAGAAGGTCTGAATTCTGCTGCAATCTCTTGTGTGCGTAAAAACTCATCATGCTCATCACTTAGTTTCAAAAGCATAAAAGGGGTGTTGTCTATTTCACTGATAGGGACGGTTTGCGTCGTAGATATATTTTTTATGAGGTCTTGAATATTTTGGGGGAGTTCATTGTTTGGTTGCATCTATGCTCTTTTTTTAATGAAATTTTATCATCTTGATATTAATTTACTCTATTTTATCTTTTTAGTTGTATTATTGATAATATATAAATGAATTAAAGGTTTTTGTCATGAGTAAATGTTACCTCTTAGATACTTCCGTAATTTTAGATGATCCCAGCAATATTTTAAGAATTAGCGATAACGGCGAAAATACTGTTGCTATTACCAACGTTGTTCTTAGCGAACTTAATAATAAAAAAGATGATATGCGTTCAGAAGCAGGCTTTCGCGCCAGAGAATTTTTTCGTCTGGCCGATGTCTCTGAAGGTGAGACGATTGAGCGTAGCGCGCTGCCTGAGTGTATTAAAAAAGAGTGTGATGAAGAAAATGAAGATAAATTTTACAAACTTAGTATAGACTTTGCAAAATCACTTTATGATCATGAGATGCAAGCGATAGCACTGTATATTATCTATCGTGAAAAGTACGCTGTTCAGGCTTCCTATCATGAGCCAAAAGGCCTCAATGACGCGAAGATTGGTGAAATTGCACAAGACTATCATCTGACACTTTTAACCAATGATATCTCTTTTAAAATTGCTGCGCAGGTGCAACATATTGATGCAGAAAGCATCCATAATGCCAGTGTTGATAGACCAGAAGATATAGAATTTGATCATGTGATTAATTATAGTGCAGAGCCTGAAATTGATGAAGAAAACAGTTATACGAATTTTGAGCAGTTAACCTTTGTTGAAGAGGCAGAAAGTTCTCAACATGAGATTTATGAAACAGGTATCCAGCGCCACGCCGTGGTGGTCAATAAAAACTTAGAGTGGTGTGATTTTGATAAGACTTTTGGTGAACATTTTGATGAAGACTTGGTTCGTCCGATTAACCTTGAACAGAAGTTCTACTATACACTTCTTACCCATCCTGTTAACTATATCAGTGTGGTCTCTGGGGCAACGGGTTCAGGAAAGACATTGATTGCACTACAAGCAGGCTTAAAGCTTCTTAAAGAAGGACAAATTGAGGGTATCGTTTATGCACGTAACACGGTTACTTCAAGTGATCAAAGCTCTGAACTTGGATTTAGAAAAGGGGATGAGGATCAAAAATTGGGTTACTTTATGTACCCACTTTACTCTGCCATTAACTTTACCATCGAGCATCAAAATAAACACTCTATTGAGTCCCAAATAGAGTACACGGGTAATACTAACTCGGTTAAACGTGAAAATGCTACACAGACGTTTATGGTTAAACATAACATTGAAGCGATGGATATTGCACATCTTCGTGGAACAACTATCTCGCGTAAGTTTGTGATTATAGATGAAGCGCAAAATATGACCAATGCGACGATGAAATTAATTGGAACGCGGATGGGTGAAGAGACCCGTTTGGTTATCATGGGAGATCCCAATCAGATAGATCATCCATTTCTTTCCAAGCGTCGTAATGCATTGGTGAGTATGCTCAATAAGGCACACAATCATAATTACGTTTCAGGTATTCAGCTTCGTCACACGATTAGAAGTGAAGTGGCAAATTGGTTTGATAAAAACTTTTGATGAAGGGTTTATTAGTTCTAGGGATTTTATCTCTAAGCCTTAGCGCGCAGACTTTTAACTATGTGTGTGAAGATGATTATAAATTTAGTGCCACACTTAAGGGTGAAACTTTAAAAATAAAGCTGGCGCGCCAGAGTACGGTACTTAAGCATGTTCCATCTGCTTCAGGAGTAAAGTATAGTGATGGCAAGATTACACTGCACAATAAAAAAGATCAAGCACTGCTTTACTTGGACGACTTTATACCTTTTCACTGTAGCAGTGATTTTAAACTTCCTGAACCTAAAATTGTTGAAAAACCCAAAGCTATACCTAAACCTGTTGTTGTAAAAGTAAAAACAAAATCTAAAACACAGACTGTAGTAAAGGTAAAAAAAACTGAAGTTAAAAAGATAGAAAAACGTAAAACTAAAACCAGTAAATCTATTTTTAGTGCCTCCGGTAATGATCCACAATGGCAGTTACGACTTTCAAAATCAAAAGGACATTTCCTTTATGATGAGGGTGAAGCTTTTAATTTCAGACTTCCAAAACGACGTGAAAGTGGAGACAGTGTTTTATACTTCTATCGTGGCAAAAAGACGGTCATGATGATTGAATTACATAATCACCACTGTTTTGATACAATCACGAAAAAAGAGCATGCTCAGACGGTAAGTATTAAGATGAATGGCCGTAGTTTTGTGGGATGTGGGGAGTAAGTCGAAGGGGTTAAAAGTCTAGCGCTTAAGTGCGCTAGAGTAGAGAATTAGATTGGTAAAACACGAATGTTTTGAGCCAATTTCTCTTTTAAAGTTGATTCGATAGCGTAAAGTGTACCCGTACTTGAACTTGCACAACCATTACATGCACCTAAGTAACGGATATAGATGTCGATGTACTCACCAGAATCTTTGATATCGATAATCTCCATATCTCCACCATCCATAATTAGGAACTGACGAACACTTTCATCGATAATTGCGTCAACTGCTTTGATTTTTTGAACCAAAGTCATTGTTGCAAATTCACCAGCAGAACCAGCGTCAGCTGCAGCTGCCATTTTTTCTTCATCCATCTCTTTACGAGTGTTTTCTAAGATATCAACTAGGTACCATTCTCTATCTTCGTGACCACCTGGTTTGATACAAGACTTACAAAATCCACCAGCTTTAGTGTAATCAGTAATCTCTTCAACAGTTTTAAGGTCATTAAGTTTGATAACTTCTTGAATTGTTCCTAAAGATACACGTGCACATTCACAAACGATAATTTCATCTTCAAAGCTCTCTTCAGAAACACCAAGGTAAAGTGAAGCTGCTTTTTTAATAACGTCGTATGCCATTACTGAACAGTGCATTTTTTGAGGTGGAACCGCTGGAGTCTCCGGGTTATCACGAAGTGCAAATTCAACATCAATATTGGTAATTTTTACAGCTTCTTGAACTGTTTTCCCAATACAAAGCTCTGTCATAACATCTGATGATGCGATAGCGGTACCACAACCAAAAGACTTAAATTTAGAGTTAACAATTTTGTCACCTGGATCAATTTCCCAGTATAGACGTACTGCGTCTCCACATGATTCTGCACCAAAGTCAGCAACAATTAGTTTGTTACCATTTGCCGCAGCTGTTTCTTCTGTAATCTCACCTTGGTGAGTTGGATTGTTCATTAGTGTGGTTACTTTATCTGAGTATGCATCCCAAAGTGTTTCGCCTAAAATATCATTTTTTGCCATAATTTATTCCTTTTATAAAAATTCTTAGTTAGTGATTTAATTCACTTTTCTCCAAAAGTCTACTTTTTGTAGCTTTAGGGGGTTGTAGGGACTTTAGCCCCTGCCATTAAAACGGACGAGTTCGTTTTAATGTACTTCGCAACTGGCCTCGCCACCTGGTGTTGGTTGAACTATTGCGTAAGAGCTTGAAATTGCTCTAAGACGTTTAACGGCATCAGTAAAGTGAGCGATAATATAATCAACTTCCTCATCTGTTGTAAAACGACTTAAACTCAAACGAATACCTGTATGTGCCAACTCATTGTCTGCACCGATTGCCAACATTACTGAGTTCGCTTCCAAATCTTCTGAAGCACAAGCTGAACCTGTTGATGCTGCGATCTCACCATTGTTAAGATCCCATAACATACCTTCACCTTCAACACCACGAATTGAAATAAGTATAGTGTTTGGTGTACGATTATTACGATCACCAATTGTAAATGTATCTTCAAGCTCTAAAAGTGCATCTTCGATTTTATTACGTTTTGCAGAAATTTCTGCCATCTTTCCACCGATGTTGGTCGTTGCAATTTCTAATGCCTTACCCATACCGATAATACCCGCAACATTTAGTGTTCCAGAGCGACGTCCCGCCATCTGTTCACCACCATGAAATAGTGGAGAAAGTTTTTGAGAATTTTTAATGTACAGCGCGCCAGTTCCTTTTGGACCGTGGAATTTGTGTGCTGAAAAAGAGATAAAATCAATATCTACATCTTGTAAATCTACAGGAATTTTACCTACCGCTTGTACAGCGTCAGAGTGAAATTTCACTCCTTTTTCTCTACAAATTTTAGACACTTCTTTAACTGGGAATAACATTCCTGTCTCGTTACTTGCCCACATCATTGATACTAAAGCAGTCTTTTCAGTGATAAAACTACTTACTGTATGTGCTTCAACAACACCTTGCTCATTTACTGGAAGATAAGTGACTTTAACACCTTGTTCTTCTAAGAACTTACAAGTTGAAAGGATTGAAGGATGTTCAACCTCAGTAGTTACGATGTGGTCTTTATCACCATTTAAAATGTCATCAATCCAAGTTGATTGTAAAACCCAGTTGTTTGATTCAGTTGCACAAGACGTAAAAATAATATCATCTGCATCTGCTGCATTGATTGCAGTGTAGACTTGATCTACGGCACTTGCTAGGGCAGGGTGGATTGAACTACCTGCTTTGTGAATTGAATTCGGGTTACCATACTGCTCTGTAAGAAACGGTTGCATCGCTTCTACAACAGCTGGGTCCATCATTGTCGTAGCGTTATTATCAACATATACTTTCATATTTTAACCTTAGTTTTTAATAGAGGACTATTTTTGTCTTCTTTTGATTTTGTTATGATATTTAATTACATGTTATAGGTAGCTTAAGGAATCTTTATGATGAATATGGCTTAAGGTTTGAATATATAAAATAATCTATGATATACTTTGGATATACATTGAGGAGTTTATGATGACCGCTACTATTTCAAAATGGGGTAATTCTCAGGGATTGAGATTCCCAAAAAATATTATGCACGCCTTACATCTACATATTGGGGATAAGGTTAATATTTTTACTAAAGACAATCAGGTGATTATTGAACCTATTAAAAAAGAGACAGTTAAAGTAGATTTAAACCTATTAATCTCTCAAATACCTAATGATTATCAAGCAAGTGAAGAATTTAACACATATGCAGGTAAAGAAGAGTGGTAAAAAACTATATCCCTAAAAAAGGTGATTTGGTTATTTTGAGTTTTGACCCTTCTGCTGGACATGAACAACAAGGGCGAAGACCCGCACTCATTATAAGTAATGAAGTTTTTAATAAACATGTGGGATTAGCCATCGCTTGTCCGATTACAAACACGGATAGAAATTTCCCATTTCATGTGCCTTTAGTTAGTGATAAATTAACAGGATTCATCATGACGGAACAGGTTAAGTCGATAGACTATAAGGTGAGAAAAGTACAGTTTGTAGAAAAAGTGAGTGAAGAGGCTTTGGATAAAGTTTTAGCCATTATTGAGAGTGTGATTTTCTAATTAAACTGAAACTTTAAACTTGTCTGTAAGGGATTTGTACTCTTTTAGTGTTTTTTCGATGCTACTTAAAAATGGCTCAGGTGCGTATATTAAAAGATCTTGAATGGAGTGAAAAATATCTCTTGGAATGATATTTTTTTTATTTGCTTTCTCTGATAATCCTAACTTCTCTGACATAAACTCTTGCTCACTGCTGTTTATATCTTTAAAAATCTTTTTTAAGACTCTCATTCTAGCGCGCTGGGTATCATCAAATAAAACTGCTCTGGAATATCTAAGGCTTCTGCGATGTAGGGAATCAACTCAATTTTTAACGCAACGTCCCCACTAAGATAAGCATACATCACTTTAAGTGTAGGAACCTCTTCCGTACTTTTTAACTTAGGCTTTGGGTTGATAAGTTTAAGTGAAATTTTTTTTTAATAGTTTCTTTTCTCATAAACTTCCTTAACAACCCTTTTATAGAAATTTTATCATGAACCAATCTATACAGTTGGAAATTATTATTTATTAATAGGAAAATAATATAGAATATTCTATAATATGTGAAATTTTTAAGGATTTAGATGAGAAGTATAGTAGTGATTTTATTAGTAGGTTTGATTATAAGTGGATGTAGTACAAGGAGTATCCCTACGGCAGAAACAACACTTAACATTAATTTGAGTATTGATGACGTAGAGGTAATCGATAAGTCGGTACATGGTTCAGGGAGTGCATTTACACTATTCCCATTTTACTTATTTAGTCCAGCTTATACTCGTGCAACACTTTACGCTAAAGAAGATGCTATAAATAGTAGAGATGCTTCAGGAAGTGATTTTTTATTGGAGCCAAAGTCAAAAACATTTTATTTGAACTTTATTATTTTCGACTATGCACATAGTAATATCATATCTAAAGGTGTGAAATTTAAATAATGTCTTAAACTTGATAAGAATTGGTTCACATTCAGAAATACTTGACTAAACCTGACTCCCACTCATTAGCGTGCTGAGTGCTTGAGAGCTCTCTTCATAGGAGAGTGAAAAATTGGCACCTTGAGATAGAAAGTCGTTCATCATCTGTTTTTTGTCTATCGCCTCATCCAGTTCACTATCGCTGCCTTTGGTATAGGCACCAATACGTATAATCATCTCATTTTCTTTTAATAATGTATAGAGCTTTCTAAATTTACGTGCATCTTCAAAATGTTCAGGAGTAATAATATCATTCATGACACGAGACGCTGAGTTTAAGATATGAATGGGTGGATAGATACCAAAGTCAGTCATTTCTCGTGAGAGTACGATGTGTCCATCGAGAATAGAGCGTGACTGATCAGAGATGGGATCATTCATATCATCACCCTCAACCAAAACAGTAAAAAAGGCTGTGATAGAACCTTTACCTTCTTCTTTACCAGCGCGCTCCATCAGTTGAGGTAACAGTGTAAGACTGGATGGTGGATAACCCTTTGAGGTTGGAGGTTCACCCAATGAAAGACCAATTTCACGCTGTGCCATAGCAAAACGCGTAATGGAGTCCATTATAAATAGAACATCAAGTTGTTGATCTTTAAAATGCTCTGCAACGCTCATGGCAGAGAAGGCACCATACTTACGCATCAAAGAAGAGTCGTCACTGGTTGCAACGATAATGACAGTATTGGTAAGGTCACCACCAAGGTTTTTTTGGATAAATTCTGGAACTTCACGACCACGCTCACCGATAAGAGCAACGACTTTTATTGGTGCGCTAGAGCCTTTAACAATCATGCCCATTAAAGTAGATTTACCTACTCCTGAACCCGCAAATATCCCAAGCTTTTGACCCTTTCCACAGGTGAGCAGCCCATCAATGGTTTTAACACCAACTGAAAAAACTTCATCTATCATTCCCCGTTTCATGGCTTCAATAGGAGCCTTAATAATAGGTGAACGTTCATTACAGATAATGGGACCCTTTCCATCGATGGGGCGCATAAAAGGGTCAACAACACGTCCAAGAAGGGCGTCACCAACAGGGATATTCATTCCATCTTGATCAAGATAGACGGTATCACCTGAGCGAAACCCTTCGATAAAACTAAAAGGAGTAATATAAAAAAGCTTCTCATCAATCTCAGTTACCATCCCAAGCGTCTCTTGATTGGTATGTACAGAAGAGATTTTAACGGTATCTCCGATACTAACTTGAAGACCACGAGCAGTGATAATAGTAGCCGATATTTTAACCACACGACCAAAGGCAGTAGAGTGGTTTTTATTATTAATACGCTCTTTGAGGGATGAAAATGGCATCTATTAGTAACGATTACCTGCGGGTGCATTGATTAAAGAGAAAAATTCCGCACGTGTTTTTTCATCCTTTTTAAATAGACCACGTAGCGCACTGGATGTTGTGGTTGAATTAATTTTTTCAACCCCTCTCATCTCCATACACATGTGGCGCGCTTGGATAACAACAGCAACCCCTTTAGGTTGAATTGCATCATTGATTGCGTCACAAATTTGTTCTGTTAATTGCTCTTGAATCTGCATACGACGCGAAAAAACATCTACAACACGAGGAATTTTTGAAAGCCCAACTACTTTGCCATTTGGGATGTATGCAACGTGAGCGCGCCCAATAATCGGCAGGAGATGATGCTCACATGTTGAGTAAAGTTCGATATCTTTAATGAGAACCATCTCATCATTTGAACTGGTGAAAAGGGCAGATTCTAAAATAGCTTTAGGATCTTCTTGATAGCCACCATACATAAAATTGTAAGCTTTAAAAACACGCTCTGGAGTTTTTATAAGTCCCTCACGTGTTGGGTCTTCACCAACACTCTTCATCATTGTTTTTACTGCGTTTTCAAACTCTTGTTGTTGTTCTGGTTTCAATTTTTCACCCTCTTCATCTATATAGTGTGTAACAATAACATTATCTGGCTTAGGAGACCTCTAAAGAATAACTAAACTAACTGTTAACACTTTTTTGCTATTATTGCGAAAATTATTCTATGGCAAAGCCATAACACTCAAAGGGATTTAATGAACATCACTGTAAATAAAATTGATGAAGCGAATGCAACGGTAACTGCGGTTGTCGCAAACGAAGAAGTAGAAACTGCGGTAACAAAAATTGCAAAGAGCCTAAGTAAAACTGCTAAAATTGATGGTTTTCGTAAGGGTAAAGTACCTGTAGCTGCTGTTAAAAAACAGTATGGTGAACGTCTGGTTCAAGATGCAGAAGGTGAAGTTCTTAGAGATGTACTTGATCAAGCGTTGGTTGAACTGGGTTTAGCAAATGATGCACTTATTGGTGAACCTCAAGTGTCTAAATTTGACAAGGGTGATAAACAAATTGATGTAGAAGTTACTTTTGCAATTCGTCCAACTATTGAACTTGGTGATTATACTTCAAATGTTGAGAAATTTGAAAAACCTTCAATTTCTGCTGAGATGATTACTACACGTATCGAAGAGTTAGCTGAAGCACAAGCTGAATTTATTACTATTGAAGAAGATCGTGCATTGGTTGAGGGTGATACGGCACTTTTAGACTTTGAAGGTTCAATTGATGGTGAACTATTTCCAGGTGGTGCAGCAAAAGATTTTTCACTTAAATTAGGTTCTGGTCAATTTATTCCAGGCTTTGAAGATCAAGTAATTGGTATGAAAAAGGGCGAAGAGAAAACTGTTAAAGTAACTTTTCCTGAGAACTATGGTGGCGAATCACTTGCTGGAAAAGATGCAGAATTTAAAGTAAATATCAACGCTATCCAAGAAAAAGCACCAGTAGTTATTAATGATGATCTCGCTAAAAAGATGATTCCAGGTGAAGAAGATGCGACAGTTGAGCTTCTTAAAGAGCAAATCACTGCACAGTTAGAAAACGAAGAACTTTCTAAATTGTATAATGATGAGTTAAAACCAAAATTATTAGAAAAAATGGTAGAAGCTTATACCTTTGCCCTTCCTGCATTTGTTGTTGAACAAGAGATGGATATTGCTTTAAATAAAAAAGCACAGTCAATGACTGAAGCAGAGTTAACAACTATTAAAGATGATGTAGCAAAAGTTCAAGAGCTACGCGAAACTTTCCGTGAAGATGCAGCGCGCTCAGTAAAAGCAACATTTATTATTGATGCACTGGCTAAAGAAGAAGATATCGCTGTTGAAGAGCAAGAAGTAATGCAAACTATTTACTTCGAAGCAATGCAAACAGGTCAAGATCCAGAACAAACTTATACACATTATAAAGAGTCAGGTTACCTACCAGCGATTCAAATGGCTATGGTAGAAGATAAAGTTTTATCTAAACTACTTAACGCACAAATCGAAGCATAAGCCATGAGTTACATTCCTTATGTGGTAGAAAAAACTGGAAGAGGTGAGCGTTCTTACGACATCTACTCTAGACTACTAAAAGATCGTATCATCATGTTAAGTGGTGAAGTAAATGATCAAGTAGCTTCTACTATCGTTGCGCAAATGCTTTTTCTTGAAGCAGAAGATCCTGAAAAAGATATCTATTTTTATATCAACTCTCCAGGTGGTGTCGTGACTTCAGGAATGGCAATGTTTGATACAATGAATTATATCCGTCCTGATGTTGTAACGATCTGTATAGGTCAAGCAGCTTCTATGGGCTCATTTTTACTATCATCTGGAGCAAAAGGCAAGCGCTATGCGCTGCCACATGCACGTATTATGATTCACCAACCTCTAGGTGGTGCTCAAGGTCAAGCCAGTGATATTGCTATTCAAGCTGAAGAGATTCTTCGTATGAAGGGTGAGCTTAATGGTATTTTGGCTGCGAATACTGGTCAAACAGTTAAGAAGCTAGAAAAAGATACAGACAGAGACAACTTTATGAGTGCTAAAGAAGCCATGGAATATGGTATCATTGATGAAGTACTTTATAAAAAAGAAGAGAATAAATAAGGATTATTGATGGCAGGAACACCTAGAAGAAGACGATCAATTGCTGATGTTTCAGAAGAATCATCAGGTTCTACTACTGTTAGTACGTCTGCTTTAAGTGATCCGACCAGTGATCTAGAAGTTTTTTCTAAAGAGGTCCTTATGGCCCTCGTCTCCGACAACCTTCCTCCAACCCCTAATAATTTTGCTCTGTATTTTGATCGGATTTTAGAAGACAAATCTGATAGTTTGAGAAAACAGATCAATGCGATTATGGAATTTGATGATGATGCGGATGATGAAAAAACCATTGTTTTAGAAAAGAACCTTAAAGAGGGTTTTGCATCAGTAAAAAATATTTTGGGTGTTACCGCTAACTTATATAAAAATATGGCACTTATGACTAAAATTCTTGATAAACGAAAAATAGAGCTTTCAGCGAATCCTGATGCAAAAATTGCGAACAGTATAATCGGGATGTTAGAAAAGGATGTTTCGAAATTAAATGATATTTTGAAAAAGCAGATCGGTCAGATGCGTACGATGTATGATGAAACTGCTGATATTATTAAAAGTGTAGAAAAAGAGACTATATTTGATAACCATTTTGGTATCTATAATAAACGTTATTTACTTTCTAAACTTGATCAAGAACGTAATCTTATTACTGAATTTAAACATAAAAGTTCGTTGATTATGATTGAACTCTCCAAAGAACTTGAAGAGACTGTTGGAAACGATAAGGCTTTGGCTTTAATGACGAGAACTATAGCGCGCTTGTTAATGAAGACATCTAGACGTAGTGATATCGTTGCACACTATGGAAATGGTGTTTTTTCAATGGTTCTCAAACATACGGACTCTAAAAGTGCACAAAAAGCAAGTGAACGTTTGGTTGATTTAGTTTCATCAAGCAATTTTTTCTTAGCAGAAAAAGAAGTTCAACTACGTATTGCGATTGGTATTGCGGATATTAACCCTGTACATTCTACTGATGAAATTATTGTTTGTGCACTTGATGCAATGGAACGTGCTTATGGTGATGACAACTTAGATTATGCAATATGTGAAGATGATAATGACAATAAAGAGAGTGAATGAAGTTAGAGATAGTAACGTATCCAGATATTAGACTAAAGCGAAAATCTGAGAAAATAGAAGTATTTGATGAAAAACTACACCGTCTTTTAGACGCTATGTATGAAAAAATGATTAATACCAATGGTATAGGTCTGGCAGCTATTCAAGTAGCACATCCTATCCGTTTATTGGTGATAAACTTACCTGATGAAAATGATGTACAAAAAAAAGAAGATCTCATTGAAGTTATTAATCCAGTTCTGAGTAATTTAGAAGGGTCTACAACTTATCAAGAAGGGTGTCTAAGTGTTCCTAGCTTTTATGAAGATATAGAGCGTAGTGCAACCTTAACACTTCAGTATCAAGATAGAACAGGACAAGAACATACACTTCAAGCAGATGGCTTATTTGCAATCGCTCTACAACATGAGATGGATCATCTTGAAGGTAAGCTTTTTATTGACAAACTTTCTTATTCTAGACGCAAAAAGTTTGAGAAAGAGTATAAAAAGATGCTCAAAGAACAAAAATCAAAGAAATAGCTTTTACCTATTGACATAAGAACCTAAAAGAAGTATACTTCCACCTCACAAAGCGAGTTAGCTTGTTTTGCTGAATAGGTCGGGGTGTAGCTCAGTATGGTTAGAGTACCTGGTTTGGGACCAGGGGGCCGAAGGTTCGAGTCCTTTCACCCCGACCATTTTTTTTGTCAATTTTTTACTTATGGTGAGATTAGCTCAGTTGGTTAGAGCACTGGTTTGTGGTGCCGGGGGTCGCGGGTTCGAATCCCGTATCTCACCCCATTCATTTCAAAAATTACAATTAAATAAACATTTTTATGGTGGCGCCCGTGGCTCAACTGGATAGAGTATCGGTTTTCGGCACCGACGGTTATAGGTTCGAATCCTATCGGGCGCACCAATAACCAAGATGCGCTCTTAGCTCAGCTGGATAGAGCAACGCCCTTCTAAGGCGTAGGTCAAAGGTTCGAATCCTTTAGGGCGTACCACTTTTTGATATTGTTAACAGTGTTTATATACGCGGATGTGGTGAAATTGGTATACACGCCAGACTTAGGATCTGGTGCCGCAAGGCGTGGAGGTTCAAGTCCTCTCATCCGCACCATTTAATATAAACACTTTTAACAATATCAATACTTCTTATTAACAATCACATGCGGATGTGGTGAAATTGGTATACACGCCAGACTTAGGATCTGGTGCCGCAAGGCGTGGAGGTTCAAGTCCTCTCATCCGCACCACTTCCAAATTTACTTAATAATCAAAAATCACACAATATAAACATATTAGCTTGCTTCTTCTTTTTCAACATACTCATCCCATATAATAGAAATACCGTACTCTTCATCTAAGATGGCATATTTAAAGTATTCACTTTTAGCTCTTGATGAGTAGAGTCTAACGGTTATCTGTTCATTTTCTAATAAATTTCTAATTTCTCTCTCTCCTATCGCCTTTTTATTCCATCTTAATAGTGAGTTCTGAAAAATTCTAAAAGAGCAAGTGGACTCTTTTGAAAGTTCAGTGACCTCATTTTCATGAATCCATTGTGCATTTGTACAAGCATATAGTTTGATAGGTTTACCATCAATCTTTATATTTCTAACTTCAATATGTCCGTCGTCACAATAATGACATTTACCCAATAATTTACTCATGAGTCAATTTTAGTCTATTTTTTATTTTTAGCGAAAAAAGTTGGCAATTTGCAATATGATAGATATAATTCGCAAATGAATAGTCGTGAGAAATGTTTTAAATGTTATCGTCCTCAAAGCTCTTGTATGTGTACTGAAGTACGTGCAGTAAAAACAAAAACAAAATTTATTATATTAATGCATCCAAAAGAATTTAAAAAAATTAAAAATGGATCAGGACATTTGAGCCATTTGAGCCTTGAAAATTCAGAGCTTTTTATTGGGATTGACTTTAGCGATCATAAAGCAGTGAATGCACTGATTGGTGATGAAAATAATAGCTGTTACCTTCTTTATCCAGATGAGCATAGTTTGAAGTTAAATAATGAAAAAATTACTAAAGCTACACAACAGACAGTTATTTTTATATTAGATTCTACTTGGGCTTGTTCAGTAAAGATGTTGGCATCGAGTAAAAATATTTTAAATCTTCCTAAAGTTAGTTTTGAACACAATCGTAGTTCAAATTTTCAGATCAAAGAACAACCTGCAAAAGAGTTTTTAAGTACAATTGAATCTATTCACTGTGTATTAGAGTTGCTATGTGAAAATGAAGATGAGTTTTTAACTCAAAAGGAGTTGGAAGGGTTTTTAAACCCCTTTGAAAAGATGATTGCATATCAACTTGGACGTATTGATACCCACGCTGATTTAGTACGTTATAAAACGCCTAAAAGCAAAAGAAAGTATCTTTAAAAGCGTTTTGTAAAGGCGTGACAATAAGGTTGTGAGCCTTTATGCTCATAATAGTCCTGATGATAATCTTCAGCCTTATAGAAAGGTGTTTTTAGACGCAGTGAAGTTTGTACGTCATAGCCTTTTGTCCGTAGGATTTTTATCAGTTTGATAAGCGTCTTTTTTTCATCTTGTGAACTGTAGAAAATTGCGGATTGATATTGTAATCCACGATCCGGGCCTTGACGATTTTTTTGAGTAGGATCATGAATCTCAAAAAATAGCTTTGCCAGATCTTCGTAAGAAATTTTTGAACTGTCATAAGTAACTTCGACACTCTCGATATGTCCTGTATTTTTATACGACACCTCTTTATAAGTAGGATTTTTAGTACTTCCTCCCATATATCCACTAACTGCTTCGATGACGCCTGGAGTTTTCTCTAAATGATACTCAACACCCCAAAAACAGCCACCTGCAAAGTATGCTTTTTTAACTGTTGAAGCTTTAAAGTCAAGTGAGACAGAGTTAACGCAGTGGCGTGTATTGGTTGGTGTGAAGCCTTCATTCATAAAGACATGGCCTAAATGTCCACCACAGTTATTACATGTGATCTCTGTGCGTCTTCCATCTTTATCTGTTGTATGTTTGATTGCGCCTTTTATTTCACTATCAAAGGCGGGCCAACCACATCCTGAATTGAATTTTGATGTAGATGTATAAAGTGGCGTTCCACACTGTTTACAGTTATAAGTACCTTCTTCAAAGAATTTATCATATTCTCCACTAAATGCGCGCTCGGTTCCTTTATTTACTATGACACTGGTTTCAAAAGGGGTTAGAGATTTTAAATTTTGAACATCAAACTGAGATGCAACTAAAAGATTAATGCTCAACATGAGTAGGATTAAAGTTTTCATAGTCTCAGTATAAGATAGTGACATTAACAATGCATAAACTAAGTGTAAATTTAAAATAAACATTAAAAAGTCGATATATAAATATGAAAAATATAATATTAATTCTATTGACTACTTTGACACTTTATTCTCATGATCAGTGGATACAGGTCTTTTCAGGTGAGGTTGTGGAACAGAGGTTTTTACAGGCCATTAGCAATAATGATTATGAATCTATTGTCATACATGAACATAATAAATCCATTGTCTTAATTGGTGCATACATATCTCAAGAACAGGCAAGTAAAGAGCTTAAAAAAATACGATGTAATATTGCAGAAGATGCTTATATTAGAGAGTATTCTTATTATTCGTCTAAGGATATGATTGAAAGTGATGAAATAAGTGAACAAAATAGTAGTGTAAGTGCTGACTGTATTGATTGTAAGCCAGTAGCATGTGTCTGTCCTAAAAATAAAAAACATAAAAGAGAATTGGAAATTGGCAGTGCGCTGGAGTTTTATAAAAACTCTTCAAACTACTCTTTTAAAGAAAAGTAGACTTCTTAACTATGTTTATCTAGAAAGTCTAATTTATCCCCATTCTCATTATCCGCTTTAATTTGTAATGCACCAAGAAGTTCACTTGGACTATCTCCATGCTTAGGATAAGCTATTACTGAAGCTTTTACCTTAGCATCAAAAAAATCTTCAAACATTTTTTTTACAGTCAATGCTCCATAGCTATCGGTATAGGGAAGTACAAAAAAGTAGTGATGATCGTAATGAACAATAGCATCAGAATTTCGTAAAACTTGTTTTAGACTAGATTTTATCGTATCACTACCAATTTTAGAAAAATCACAATACATAATAGAAAAACTTTCAATACGATTTTCATCGAGTCTATCCGCAATACCCATAGATAGTTGAATAAGAGAAGAAAAATCTACAAAAGAGAACTGTACTCCTGCCATAATAAAGCCTTTGAAGTTTATTTATATGAGATAAGTATAGCAAAATATAAGAATGAAAACATTTTCTTTACATTTATTTCTAAGACAATATAATTATAAAAGCTAAAAAGGGACATCATGCGAATAGTTATACTGGTACTGCTATTTATTACAATACTTCATGCCACAGAATATAAAGCAGTGTTTAATTTAAGTTCAGGAGAGGATAAGTCAATCAAAGGATCGATTATTAATAATATTACACTCCTCCAAAAGCACTATAGTAAACAAGGTGATAGTTTAAAGGCAGTCGTCGTTATTTCTGGTAATGCGTATCAATACTTTATAAAAGAGAAAAAAAAGAACTTTAAAAATGAATTAAGTACTTTAGCTACGTCGGGAGTCAAATTTGAAGTATGTAGTATGGGAATGAAAAAAAGAAAAATCTTAGCTTCTGATTTAGATATTTATGCGAAACCAGTTTTTAATAGAACTTTTGCTTTGATACAATGGCAAAATAGAGGTTACGCTTTGATAGATGTAAAATAAAATAAAATAAAATAAAAGAAGAGATGTGATGGAAAAATTAATACAGTATATAAATG
>JADGDM010000040.1 GCA_016744905.1 Sulfurimonadaceae bacterium
ATTTAAGATATTACATAGACTTCAAATAAAAGAGATTAGCAATGAGTCAAATTTTCAATTCGTTAAATGAATCACAGTGTGATGCTGTCAAACAAATAGACGGTCCTATCTTGATTCTTGCTGGTGCGGGTAGTGGAAAAACAAAAACCATCACGACCAGACTTGCTTATCTCATTGACGAAGTTGGGGTTCCAGCAGCAAATACCCTCACCCTCACCTTTACCAATAAAGCTGCCAAAGAGATGAGAGAACGTGCTTTTTCTTTAATGCAACCCACCTCTTATCCTCCACTTTTATGTACCTTTCATAAGTTTGGTCTGCTTTTTTTAAAGTTTAATATCAGTCGTTTAGGTCGCTTAAATAACTTTGTGGTTATTGATACCGATGATAAAAAGAAAATCATTAAAAAAATCAACACTGAACTTCCTACTCCACTTATCGCCAGTGAAATATCGAGATATAAAAATTCTCTTTTAACCCCACATGACGCCTATATGCAAGCAGAACTTCAAAATTATAAAACCATTGCTAAAGTCTATGAAGAGTATGAGAAATACTTACATGAAAATAATTTGGTTGATTTTGATGATCTTCTTGCCCTCACCTATAAGCTTTTAGAAGAGCATCCTGATCTGGCACAAGAGACCAGTAAAAAGTATCAATACATCATGGTTGATGAGTACCAAGATACCAATGAACTGCAATTAAAACTGCTTCAAAAGCTCTGTACTTCTCACAACAATCTTTGTGTGGTTGGAGATGATGACCAGAGTATTTATGGATGGCGTGGCGCGCATATTCGTAATATTCAAGAGTTTGATCAGGACTTTAAGGGTACCAGTGTTTTTAAACTTCAAGAGAACTACCGTTCAAAAGAGCCCATCTTAAAAGTAGCCAACGCACTTATCGAGCACAACAGATCACGTCTGGATAAAAAACTTTTGCCTACGCGTGGTGATGGTGAAGCCGTTGCCCTTTTAAACTCTAATGATGAAAATGAAGAGTCAAGAAAAATCGCCAAACTCATCAATGAAAAAATTGATGAAGGTGTTAAACCAAGTGAGATAGCCGTTCTTTACCGTATCAATGCACTCTCTCGTTCCCTAGAAGATGGTTTAAACCGATCAGCTGTTCCTTTTAAACTCGTTGGTGGTCTGCGTTTTTATGACAGAGCCGAGATTAAAGACATCATCTCTTATCTACGTGTGATCACCAACTTTCATGATAACTTTTCAATCAAACGCATTATCAACAAACCAAAACGTGGTTTAGGAAAGGCCACACTGGATAAAATCGAGCTCGCTTCTATTAAAGAAGAGATATCAATGTTTGATTATATTGATAAACACTCTTTAGCTGAGATTGAAGCCTTGGTAAAAAAGAAAAATGCAAAAACATTAAAAGATTTTATAGCATCTATTAAGGATATCAAAAAAGTCTCTGATGAGTCTACCTATGAGTTTATTGACGCACTTGAAGAGACATTTAAAATCAAAGAGATTTATAAAAATACACAAGAAGCTGTAGATAAAGAGCAAAATATTGATGAATTTTATGCCCTTTGGCGTGACTTTATCACCGGGCGTCCTGATGCTACACTTGATGAATTTTTAAATGAACAAACACTTTTAAGTGATCAAGATGAAGTAGAAGGTGAGAGCATCTATATCATGAGTATTCATGCTTCAAAAGGTCTTGAATTTGAGCATCTATTTGTTATCGGTCTTGAAGAGGGGTTTTTACCACTTGTCGGTGAGGGAACAGATCTTGAAGAGGAGCGTCGTTTAGCTTATGTGGCTTTTACACGCGCTAAAGATAAACTCACTCTCTCTCATGTCTCTTCACGTTTTTATAAGGGACGTCGTAGTGACGTCGATAAAAGCCGCTTTTTAAACGAATCAGGTCTGACCAAAGGTTCACTCAAAATCGAGAAAAACACAGGCTTTAGAAAAGGCGATTTGGTACGTCATAAGATATTTGGCGCCGGTCGTGTTGTTGGTGTCAGTAAAGTAGGACGTGAATTTAAACTGAGTATCAATTTTGGTGGAAATCATCGCGATATTCTTGCCTCATTTGTGGAAAAACTTTAATAAATGGCGCAGGTGAAAAATAGCTACGACGAAAAACTAAATGCGCTCTTTGTAGGCTTCAAACCTACTGGTCTGAGTTCTAATCAATACATCGGTCGACTAAAAAGAAAATTTAAACAAAAAAAAGCAGGCTATTCAGGTACACTTGATCCTTTTGCCAAAGGGGTCCTCATCTGTGCCTTTGGTGCCCATACCAAACTCTTTCGATTTTTAAAAAAAACACCAAAATCATACAGAGCAACACTTTGGCTCGGAGCATATTCTCCTACACTTGATACCGAACGCATAGAAAAAATAGATGATTTAGAAGCTTTTAAAGAGGCTACAATAAG
The DNA here is from genome assembly GCA_016744905.1 of Sulfurimonadaceae bacterium. GTDB lineage: Bacteria > Campylobacterota > Campylobacteria > Campylobacterales > Sulfurimonadaceae > BB10. The sequence goes on from JADGDM010000040.1 coordinate 2,423, forward strand.
AGAAGTCATCCACTCTTTACAAGGTGAACTTACCTACCTTCCACCAAAATTTAGTGCCAAAAAAATCAATGGTGTACGTGCGTATAAACTGGCGCGCTCAGATGCGGAGTTTGAAATGAATGCCATTAGTTCTGTGATTCATGATATAAAACTTATTCACTATTCTCACCCCTTTGTTACCTTTGAAGCTACTGTCTCAGAGGGAACATATATCCGTTCTTTAGGTGAAATCATTTCACAACGTCTGGATTTAGAACCCAGCGCACTGAGTTATTTAGAGCGTCTTAATGAGGGAGAGTTTCGTTATAATAATGAAGTTTTTTTAGATCCTCTCGACTATCTTGACTTGGAAAAAAATATTTATACTCAAGATGTAGAAACTATTATCTTAGGTCAGAAACTCAAACGTGAAGATTTTGAGATCAAAGAACTTGGTACCTATTATATAGATAATGGTGCAACTTTTAGCATCATCGAGATCACAGAAGAAAAAGTGAGTTATATACTCAACAAGGTAGAGAAATGTTAATATTAACGCGAAAATTAGATGAATCAATTGTTATTAATGACAATATCACTATTAAAGTCATCTCTATTGATAAGGGTATCGTTAAACTAGGTATTGACGCACCCCGTGAGGTAAGTATTTTACGTTCAGAACTTATTCAAGCGATTATGGAAGAGAATAAAAAAGACTCTTTAAGTATGGATGAGTCACTGCTCCAATCTTTCTACTCAAAGTTTAAAAAGTAATTCATATGAAAAAGTATACTGCCTATGCAAAGGTTAATATCTTTTTAAAGATCACCGGTATGCGTGAAAATTATCATGAAATACTTTCACGTTTTGTCTTAGTAAACAATCTTTATGATGAACTCTATTTCACCGCGAAAGAGAGTGAAAAGTTTGAAATCATTGGTGACTTTTCTTGTAATACTGAGCAAAATACCATCCATAAAGCATACATCGCTCTACAAGAGAGTATCCAGTCCAGCGCGCTGGAACGTTTAATGAAAACACACGCCATCAATGTAGATAAACGGATTCCAGCTTTTGCGGGACTTGGTGGTGGAAGCAGTGACGCTGCAACCTATCTTAAAATGTGTAACGAAGTTTTACATCTGGGACTAAGCGTAGATGAGTTAGCCATCATAGGTCTTAAAGTTGGTGCAGATGTTCCTTTTTTTATTTATGGATATCAAAGTGCCAATGTTAGCGGGATTGGTGAGATTGTTGAGGCTTATGAAGAAGAGAGTTTAGAGATACAAACCACAACACCTGACATAGAGATCTCAACTCCGAAAGTCTATCAAGCTTTTAGAGAAAACTTTTATAAAGAGTTACATAGCGATGAAGCTTTAGAGTTAAGAGAAATGCCTTCTAAAGAGATTCTAGCGCGCTATGATATCGAGCGCGCTAATGATCTGTTTACTCCAGCATTGCAACTCTATCCTCGTCTTAAAGAAGCATATACTCATGGCTGGTACTTTTCAGGTAGTGGCAGCAGTTATTTTAAAGTAGAAGGTCTATAAATGGGCGAAACAATTGCCAAAAATAAAAAAGTCTTTCATGATTTCTTTATCCAAGATAAGTACGAGGCAGGTCTGGTCTTAAAAGGCTCAGAGATCAAAGCCATCCGTGCTAAACGTGTCAACCTCAAAGACAGTTTTATCCGAATGGTTGAAGGTGAAGCATTTCTCTTCAATGCACACATCGGACTACTTGTCACAACACACGCACATTATCGTCATGAAGAACGAGGAAGTCGTAAATTACTTTTACATAAAAAAGAGTTGGTTAAATTAAATGCTGCGGTACAAAAAGATGGACTCACCATTGTGCCACTAGCACTTTACTACAATCACAAAAACTTAGTAAAAATTTCTATTGCCATTGCAAAAGGTAAACAGCTTCATGATAAACGCCAAGATCTTAAAGATAAAGATCAAAAGCGCGATATTGCCCGAGCCATGAAAGATTATTAAAGTTCTTAATTACGTTTAAAATCATCACTTAATCTAACAATATCATCTTCGCCAGTATACTCACCTACTTGTGCTTCGATAAGAACTACAGGGATAACACCTTCATTTGAGAGGCGATGAACTTCACCCATCTTGATATAAGTTGATTCATTTGGCCGGATAAGTTTTGTCTCATCACCTACGGTGACTGTTGCTGTTCCACTCACTACGATCCAGTGTTCATTTCTATGGTAATGTTTTTGTAAACTTAGACGTTTTCCTGGTTTAACAACAATACGTTTTATTTTATAACCTGGAGTATCTTCAAGAACGGTATACGTTCCCCACGGACGATGTACTGTTTCATGAATATTGTGTAGTTGAGAGTCCTGTTCTTTAAGTTGTTTTACGACTTGTTTTACTTTTTGTGAACTACCTTTTTTAGAAATCAATAAGGCATCACCAGTATCTATTATAATAAGATCTTCAACATCTATAGTAGCTACGGTTTTATTATTGGCTTGAATAAGATTATTTTTACTATCGACAGAGATATGTTTTGTATCAAGAGTATTACCATTTTCGTCTTGAGGCAACTCTTCATACAGTGCATCAAAACTACCTACATCACTCCAAGAAATATCCGAAGGCACAACTTTAACATTAGTAGACTTTTCCATTACAGCGTAGTCTATAGAATCTTCTGGAATGTTTAGCATATCTTCTTGTGATATACGTATCAGTGAAGTGTCATGTTCTTTAGTTAAAGCACTTTGACAAGCCGTGTATATTTCAGGAGAATATTTTTCTAATTCATCAAGAAAAACTCCTGCTTTAAACATAAACATCCCAGAGTTCCAGTAGTAGTTACCTGCGTCTAGGTAAGACTGTGCTGTTTTAACATCAGGCTTCTCATGGAATGCTTTTACGTTTAATCCATCAGCTTCTATATATCCAAATCCAGTCTCTGCGAAATCAGGAGTAATTCCAAAGGTCACTAAGTTGTTTTCTTGTGCTAGTGCACTTGCTTGTTCGATAACTTTAGCATAAGCTTTTTCATCTTTGATTAAGTGATCAGATGGAGTCACTAAAACAATTTCCTCACGAGATAGTGACATACATGCCAAAGTAATAGCGGGTGCAGTATTACGTCCAACTGGTTCTAGTAAGTAACTGTTTTCTTTTTGATTCATCTCTTCTAGTTGATCTAGGGCTAAAAAGTACTGGTCTTGGTTTGAAACTATAAACTGAGAGGCACAGACTTTTGAGTTTCGTTTCACTGTTAGTTGAAAAAGTGAAGTGTCATCAAAGAGTTTTACAAACTGTTTTGGCATAAGTGTTCGGCTAATTGGCCATAAGCGCGTGCCTGAACCGCCACAGAGGATAATGTTTGTCATAAAGAAGTCCCTATCTATTTAAGTAGTCGTATTATACTATTTTGCTTTTAGATTATACTTACTTATGGTCTCCCTACATGGAGTCGAACCATGAGCTATCCCTTAGGAGGGGACTGCTTTATCCAATTAAGCGATAAGGAGTTGTAGGGTGTTTTAGTTGGTAGAGGTGTTAATGTCTATGACGCCCATAGAGCTATTTTGCTCATTATTTGCATCTTCACTAAGTAACATCGTAAATCCGCTAAAGAGAAAATACCCTGAAGTGAGTGCTGCAATGACGATATAGGCTATTTTTTTGATTTTTTGATTTTTTTCCATGGCGCAATATTAGCGAATTAACACTGTTGTAACACTTCTTTTTTACAATACCTTATATAATTTATAAGGAAACTATAAAATGAAAAAAACTATCACGCTCTCACTTATCTTATCTAGCGCGCTGCTCAGTGCCGAAGTGGAACTTAAAACACTTAATATTGAAGAAACTATTATCTCAGATGTCGCTAAAAATGAGATAAAAACAGGAGATGTTGCTGAAACACTTGCTTCAAAGGTTCCAAGTATCTCTTTGGTTCGTCGTAGTGGCATCGCCAATGATATTATCTTACGTGGTCAGAAAAAAGACAACATTAATATTTTAGTCGATGGAACTAAAACCTATGGTGCCTGTCCTAATAGAATGGATCCACCTACCTCTCATGTTCTTTCAAACAATATTGAAAGTATCACCATTATCGAAGGACCGTATGATGTTGAGAACTTTGGAACACTCAGTGGTGCGGTTGAAATCAAAACAAAAAAACCTAAAAAAGAGTTTGAAGGGGAGTTAAATCTAAACGCTGGTAGCTTTGGATATAAAAAAGCTTCTATGACTTTAAGTGGTGGTAGTGACAAGGTAAGATTACTTATCAGTGGATCAGGAGAGCAAAGTGATCAATATAAAGATGGAAATGGGGACACCTTTGCTGATCAACTAGACAAAGCCATCCCCGCATCAAAGTACAACACTAAAGATGACTTCAGACTTCAAGATCAATACCGTGATATGAAGGCCTATGAAAAAACAACATTACTCACAAAGATGTACGTTGATGTTACTGACGATCAAGAGCTAATGCTCTCTTATACCCGTAACCGTAGTAGTGATATCCTCTATCCAAACTCTAAAATGGACGCACTTATTGATGATTCTGATATCTACAATATCGAATACAATATCAAAGACATCGGTGCTTTTTCTAAAGAGCTAAGTTTCCAAGTCTATGACTCATTTGTTGATCATCCAATGTCTACAAAATATAGAATGGCGTCTGTAAAATCAGCAACCAATCCTATGGGTGGCCTAGTCACCAGCGCGTTGACCTCACATATGCAAGGCGCAAAAGCGATTAATGAACTCGATATTACAGACACATTAGAGATGGAAATTGGTCTCGATGCCAGTAAAAGAAACTGGGATGGAACATATTATAAAAATGATATTAGTATGAAAATGCCTGATGGTAGTGAGAAACGTAGTATTCATGATGTAGATACTATCAATAGTGCACTGTTTGCGAAATTTGATCAACACTACAGCCAAATTGACCTCTCTTTAGGTCTACGTTATGATCAAACAACCATCACACCATCAAGCACAGATCAACAAAGTAATGACTACAGTGCACTCAGCGCCAATATTTTTGCCAACTATGCACCAGAACAATTTTTATCATTTTTCGCAGGAATGGGAAAAGCTTCTCGTGTGCCTGATGCGAGAGAACTTTACTTTAAAGGCAGCATGGGCAACATCGTCGGAAGCGATGATCTTAAACAAGTAACCAACTACCAAGTAGACTTAGGAATGGAAAATAGATACAGTAACTTCAACCTAAAAACAAAAGTTTTTTACTCAATGTTAGAAGATTTTATTGTTTACAATTCAAGTAATGTCAACATGATGGGTTTCTCACAAAATGCTTATGATAATGTTGATGCTTCTATTTATGGACTAGAAATTAGTGGTGCTTACTACGTTATGGATGAGCTTTACTTTGATTTTGGGGCAGCGTATCAAAAAGGTCAAAAAGCAGAAGCACTTCAAGGACAAACAGGGACAAACCTAGCAGAGATTCCACCGCTTAAAGCCAACCTATCTCTCACGTATGACTATGCAGAAGATTCTATGGCGAAGTTAGAGGTATTGGGCGCAGCAACGTGGGACACGTATGATGAAGAAAATGGAGAACAAGAGCTTCCAGCATGGGGAATCTTAAACTTTAAAATCCAACACGCTATTTCTGAAACTTTAGAATTGACATTGGGCGCAAACAACATCTTTGATGAGACGTATGCATTGAGCAATACTTACAATGATATGATTTTACTTGGAGACAGTGTCACCACAGAGAAACTACTGATGAATGAACCAGGACGTTACCTCTACACCAACCTCAAACTAAAGTTTTAAACAAACTTTAAAAGTTATAATATATTCACTTAAAATTATGTGGAGATATTATGGCATTTTTCGATGGAATCAAAAGACAACTACGTAGCGTTATTGAGTGGGACTCCCCACTTGAGGATCAACTCTTTTATCAGTGGTCAGACAATGGCGATGAAATCAAAAATGCTTCCACACTTATAGTCGGACCAGGTCAAGGCTGTATCTTTGTGTATGAGGGTAAAATCGCCTCCATCATCGAAGACTCTGGCATGGTCTCACTACTGACTTCCAACATCCCTTTTTGGACCACCATCACTAAAGTAATGCAAGCTTTTGAAAGTGAACATAAGGTCGGGCTCTATTTTTATAAAAAAACCCGTATCATGGATCAAAAATGGGGAACGCGTTCAAGCATCAAGTACAACGACCCCAAATACAACTTCCCCGTCGCCCTACGTGCCTTTGGAAATTACAGCATGCAGATCAGTGACCCTAAACTTTTTTTTACAGAAGTTGTTGGTAGTGCAGAAACATTTGAGATCAGCGCGCTACGTGAGGTGATGATAAACCGTTTGGTTCACCCACTGACTGATTATCTCGCACAAGAACAACTCAGCTACATTGATATCGATGCGCGCCGTAATGAGATAGCCATTGACTTACAAAAGATACTCCACAGTGATTTTAATAAGCTGGGCTTTAATCTTATCGACTTCCGCATAGAAGGCACTGAGTTTGATGAAGCAACCACAGAACGTATCAATAAAATAGCCGATGTCAGTGCAGATGTTCATGCAGCGCGCTCTGCTGGAGTGTCGTATCGTGAACTTCAACAACTTGATGCCCTTAAAGATGCCGCACAAAATGAAGCTGGTGCGGCTGGTGTATTTATGGGTGCAGGTGCGGGTGGTGCGCTCGCTGGGACAATGAATGAAACTTTCAACAACACAAGTTCTGGCGCGCAAGACGTAGCAAGTAGACTGCGTAACTTAAAAGCACTCTTAGATGAGGGACTCATTAACGAAGCAGACTACAACGCTAAAAAACTTTCCATTTTATCTGAGTTATAGGCATGGCAAAATGTTCTAGCTGTAGTGCGCCCCTTCCTGCAACTACCATATTTTGTGCCTACTGTGGAACCCGTAATGACATCGATTTGGGCGAGAAAAAATTTAAAAATATCAGACCCCATCTTTCACGTCAATGTCCTACTTGTAAAATAGCTCTACAAACCATAGATGTGGGTGAAAAAATCTCTTTCTTTGTTGAACGCTGTCCAGAGTGTTATGGGCTCTTTTTTGATAGAGGAGAGCTTGAAGACTTGGTTGAGATGTCCGTTAAAAGCACTCAAAATGTCAATGTAATGCAACTCGCAGAACTCTCAGAAAATCCTCGCCATATCGACGTCGTCACTTACAGACAGTGCCCAGTGTGTGAAAAAATGATGCAACGCGTCAACTTTATGAAACGCAGTGGTGTCGTCACAGACTATTGCGCCGATCACGGTATCTGGTTAGATTCAGGTGAGTTGAGACATATTTTAGAGTGGATTAAAAGTGGTGGTATGAGTAAAATTGAATCAACAGAAAAAGACTTTGAGAGTACACATAACTATCCAAAAGGCGCTTTTCAAAACGCTAAAGAACTTAAAAAACGAAACAAATATAGAGACCCCTCTTCTGATGCAGAAGAGAGCTATGAATCATTGAATATTATGGAAATTCTAGGCAATATATTATTTCGTACTTATAGATAAAGAGGGAAAGATGGGAAAACAGTACAAAAAACTAACCGACAGTGATGTAGAATTTATCAAGGCGCAAAAGCTTTTTTATCTGGCCAGTTCAAGTGGACAAGAAGTCAACCTCTCGCCAAAAGGCTATGACTCTATTCGTGTGCTTAATCACAGCGCGCTGCTCTTTATGAACTTTCCCGGTAGTGGAAACAGAACGTATCGTGACGCTAAAAATGATGGTGAATTTACACTGGTCTTTAATGCCTTCGAAGGGGAAGCAAAGATTTTAAGACTCTTTTGCAAGGCAGAGATTATTGATCCAACACATCACGACTTTACTAAACACACCAAAAGCTTTGGCGAGATTCAGAGTCGTGTACGTGATTTCTTTGTGTTTAATATCTACGCCATTGAATCAAGTTGTGGCATGTCTGTTCCTGAGATGGAGTATAAAAAAGAGCGGCGTGCACTTTATAACTGGGTAGTGAGTATGGATAAAAACAATAAACTACAAGCTTATAAAGATGATCACTTTATCCCGCCTAATTTAAAAGATTTGAGCTAACTTTAAAAGTTCCATATCCAGCTTATGAAAAGTATTACGTTCTAAAATTTCCCAAGCGCTTTTCTGCTGAGCTTTTATTGCCTCTTGAAAAAGATACCAGTGTGAGGTTTTATAGGTTTGTCTATTTTTCCATGATAAAACATCAGGAAAAATATTAAAGTCTAAAAAATGGTTCACACTGTTTCTATCTTTAAAAAACCGTACATCTTCACTGATGGCTTCTTCAAACCAGACATATTTGTCATAAGTTTCCTTCACTCCAAGAACCATATACGCTTCTATACGCTTATCTTGATCTCTATTGTCTTCATCATTTTTCGACATCACCACACTCAAATCACCAATCAGTTTTAACTCTTTTTCTTTTAAGAGACTTGCTGAGTATTGTGGATTTTTATACTGTGCCAACTTATAAAATAGATGGCTTGCGGCTTGTAAAAATCTCTGTGAATTGTCTATCTTTGGTTCCAGAAGTCGCTCATCAACCCACGTTGCACAGGCATAATCAGGTCTGTTAAGAAAATCTGCATGTCCTAAATTTGGCATGACACTGGGTATAAAACCATTAACTGAATTAAAATCCTCAAAAAAACCGATAAAATTTTGATGGGCCCATGTATCTGCGTACCCATGTGCCGCAATGCCTATACGATAAAGATTTTCACTCTCTAGGGCACTGTCCATTATTTCATTGGCATTAGGACTATCAGGAGTGCAGTTCAGATGATGCATTCGCCCATCACGTCTGGACGCACTGATACAAAGAGGATCACCGGGAATAAAATGGAAAACAGGATTGAGTTTCAACCATGTCTCTTTTGACTTAAAAATATTAGACGTCTGAGAGATATAGTTTTCATAAAAGTACTGTGAATCTTTCTCTATCTTAAAAGAGATGTCATTATCATCAAGATACTGCGCACTATAAGCGATAATCTTTGCCTCTTTAGGTTCAAATCCCGCCTTGATTGCAATCAAATAAGTCTGATAATAGTGAAATTCGACATCCATTTAGGTTCCTTTTTAAGCAAGGATATTTTACAATGTTTTTGAAAATGTAAAGGTGACAGATGCAAAACAATCCAGCTTGGTGTAATGTACGATACCTAAATGCGCATAATATTAAAGCGACAAACAAAGAGTTAGACCTGGCGTGCCAAGCTTATTTATACAGTTTGTGCGCAACCTTGATTTTACAAAATGATAAACTTCCAGAGTCCAAAAAGCACACTTTTCAAAAACCTGATTACCTTGAACTACTGAGCGAGTCTCATGATAAAAAAACAGATTTTGATGCCTGTGCCTTTATGAACCATCAGACACAAGAGATTATTATCGCTTTTGCTGGTACCAACTCATTTAAAGACTGGATGGCAAACCTCATACCCTTCTATACCAAACGACATTACATTAAAGCCAGCGAATTCACTCAAGACCTAGCGCGCCAACATCCAAATAAAAGATTTATCGCTACAGGTTACTCTCTTGGTGGTGCGCTGAGTATTTATACACGAAAGAAACTGCCCCATCTCATCAAAGAAGCGTGGACTTTCAACGCCTCACCCCACACAACTGTAGACAGACAAAAAGATAAACATATCTATCTACTGAGTACATATAATGAGGCCCTACGACCGTTGAGATGGCTTAAAAGAGTTTTATGTGCAGAAGCACTTATTAAAGAAAACCGATGTGAGACCTACAACTTAATCAAAGGAACACCCTTTGAAAATCATCAACCATGGGTACTGACACGCACCCTTTTACACTACGCAGATTATATTTTAAAAGAAAATTCACAAGAACCTTACAACATATTACAAGACTCTTACTCAGTGAACTGTTCTAAGCATTCATAAACTTATTTAAGTTTACCGCCGCTCCCTCTTGCACTTTTTTCTGTAAAAATCCACTCCAACCAAGTAAGGTCCCTTTTAGTCCAAGCGCTTGTGAACTCCATGTCCAAAATTTAAAATAATCCATATGCTCTATGATTTTTCCCTCTTTAAAACGGAAGTGAGCTTTTATCTTGTTGTGAACCTTACGACCTGTACTGCTAAAAGTATACACCGCTTCCCAACGCGCTGTGCCATACTCATCATCGGCTTCTATATCTGAGTAAGTGAGTGTAAAGTTTTGCGCATTTGAACAAAGCATCTGCCACATCGTCCTTGCCTCTTCATCATGCAGCTCAGGAAATACAGGATCCATAAAGTGAATTTTATCCGCGTAAAGTGCTGTCATTTTTTCAGCATCTAGTGCGCTAAAAGCAGTGTAAAATTCTTCGATTATTTTCTCATTTTGATGCATTATATTCCTTGTACAAACCAGTTAAATGTTGCTTGCGCACAGAGTGTACCCGCATCATCTTTTACTTCTACTTGAACCTCAATACTTCCACGCCCTTTTTTCTCAAACTGAGCTATAAATTTCTCTTTCACCTCAACACTAACAGTTGCCAGCGCGCTGATAGTTTTTAATGCTGGTTTTTTATACTTGATATTTGAGTCACGAAGAACAGGAACAACTTTTCCAAGATACTGTGGAAACTCAAGACTTAAGGCTTCACCGCTCGCCGTCTCTGCTAAAAGAAACTGCGCGCTGGCATGAATACTCTGTACATGGTTTAAAAGATCTTCTTTAAAACCCAAGGATAAGTTGTTGTTGCTCTCACGATACACACCCACTTTCTCTACAAAAGGTATCTCTAAAACATTCATACACGCTCCTTTGTCATACTTTTTTTTGAAAATATTATCGCCCCATTGGTTCCACCAAAACCATAGTTGCTACTCATGACCGTATCTAACTCTTTTAAGCGCGCTGTATTGGGAACACAGTCCAGATCACAAGCTTCATCACCTTCAAACTGGTTGATCGTTGGTGGCATAATATTTTTATTTAAAGCCATGATACTCACTATCGCTTCAATTATCCCCGTAGCGCCCAAGCAGTGCCCCGTACTTCCTTTAATAGAACTCACAGGAGGCACAACATCAAAAACCTCTTTAAACGCCTTTGTCTCATTGGCGTCTCCGATAGGGGTACTGGTTCCATGCGCATTGATATAATCAATTTTAGGATAATCCGCCATTCTAAGAGCGGCTTCCATTGCGCGCACCGGTCCATCAGTTGAAGGTGAAGTAATATGTCCTGCGTCTCCACTCTCTCCAAAACCACTAAGGGTTGCATAAATCTCTGCACCACGCTTTTGTGCATGTTCTAAACTTTCCAAGATAAGTGCCCCTGCGCCCTCACCCATCACAAAACCATCTCTGTTTTTATCAAAAGGTCGTGAAGCAGTATGGGGATCACCATTACGTGTTGAGAGTGCTTTCATTACAGAAAACCCTCTAATGCCCACTTCTGATATCGTCGCTTCACTTCCCAGTGCAATCATCACATCTGCCCCATCTGTCATAATGGTTTTAGCTGCTTGTGTGATGGCATGAAGCCCCGCTGTACACGCAGTAGTGGAGGAAAGATTTGGTCCTTTAAGGTTATGATAGATAGAAGCATATCCTGCAAGCATATTGGTAATTGTGCCAGGAATAAAAAATGGAGATATCTTTTTTCCCTGTTCATTACGCTCTACATTTTCTTGAATCATCGGTAGGCCACCAATACCTGTCGCCGCACTCACACCATAGCGCGCTGTGTCTACTTCAGAAGAAGTGTCCAGTCCGCTGTCTTTCATCGCCTCATCCAAGGCTTTCATCCCTAAATGCACAAACCTATCAGACTTTTTAATATCTTTGGGATGCATCACACTCTTAGGATCAAAATTTTTCACCTCACCTGCGATTTGTACACTATCTTCACTGGCATCAAAATGTGTAATTACCTCTATTCCACTCACCCCATCACATAATTTTTGAAAAGATTCTGGCGCGCTGTGTCCAACAGAATTAATCATACCGATTCCCGTTACCACTACTGTTTTCATAGACTTCCTTTAGTTAGACCAATTAGTCTAGTTTTATGGAAGTTTAATAGTCTTTGACTTAATTTAGACTGAACGGTCTAAATTAAACTTTGTATTGAGATAGAAGTTGGAGGATAAATTGTGCGTGTTTTTTAAAGGCCGTTGATGAAGAGAGTGAAGGACTTAAAGAGAGTCTTCCCCATGAAGCAGTGATAATGAATTCAGCAAACTCTTGCGTATCGAAACTTTGAAACTCACCATCATCAATACCAGAATCTAAAACTCGTCGTAGACGAATAATAAACTGCGCATAACCATGATTAACCGCCTTGTCAAAATCTTCATCTAGTGAGGACATCTCCACCATCAGACGATATAATGGACAACCATACGTGACCAAAGGTTTGTTAATTCCGATGTGTCGAACTGTGCGTTCTATACACTCAAAAGCAGTCTCATCTTGTGCGCGTTCAAAGTGAAAAAACTCATCCATTTTAGGGAGTATTCGCTCTTTTACCACCGCTAAGACCAATGCTTTTTTAGAACTAAAATGGTGATACATACTGCCCTTAGGCACACCTGCTTCTTTTAATATTTTAGCGGTTGCTGAACCATGGTAGCCAAACTTATATACCTCTAAAAAGGCAGCGTCAAGCAGTTTAATACGAGAGATATTGTCTTTACTCAAACCCGAACCTATTGAACAATAAACTTGGTAAAGTACACATCTTCAATCACACCTTCATCAGGAGGAACAAGACGATTCAATTCTATCCTAATTTTTTGCTTCAACTCCTCTTTTCCACGAGGCGATATCAACTGTTCCACCCGCTTAAGGCTCATCTCTTTGATGATAATATCTCGAACGATGACATTGTTATTTTGCAATCTTATAGAGACATCTTCATCAGAGGTCTTTGCACTTATCTGAGTAACCACAAATTTGGAGTCCTCTTTATAATTAACATTGGTTTCAAAAGAGCCGAGGTAAACCATAGTAGGATTGTTTGAGTTTATCTGCACCTCTTTATTATGGTTGTTGCCTTTGTGAAGACTTGAACCCATTGAGCGTGCACTGCCTGTTTTTTTAAAGTTAAAATCGGAAGTTTTTACACCGTAATAAATTACACCACCGAGCATAATTATCAATATAAATAGAGAGATTGTTCGTATTAATTTTTTCATACCCCTATTATATCACTTTGTCTCTAACAGACAACGACGCACTATCTTAAAGAGCCTGCCGTGACATTAAGTTCATTATAATCATAAATATCTAGCCCATCAGGATTAATTCCATAGAGATAATTTGACGCTGTGATTAGATCCTCACATGGCGCATTTCTATACGTGTTATTTTTATTTAAAGAAATATTATTGTCCGAACGATTAATGTCATAAACTTTCAGACCATATTCTCCCTCACAAACATATAGGGTGTCATCTTGAACACTTAATGCTACTGGATTATAACTTGAGACCTTTGTTAATAGTTTTGGTGCAAGAAATTCACTAATATCATACACTTCAATGCCATTATCTACTACGATATCCTCCAACTCAAACGTACTCTCATAATAGTAATTATTATACGAATTATTTAGATAATTTTCACATACCTCTAAGTTATTAAGAACAAAAAGAAGTGAACCATCAACAAAAAATCGCTGGCAAGGGATAAAATCATCTGAATTTGCAAGAAAGGTGATGTTGTCGCCATTTAATGAAAAAACTTTCAAGCCACTACTTGATGCGGCAATCAAGGTCTCATCATAGATAAACATACCCGTAATTGAAAAGCCTAAGAAGGTTTGACTTAGAGGATAAACACTCTGCGGTTCGCTGATATCATATACCTTTAAAATATCATCTTTTATACTATACAGTCTATCATTTTTGATTTTGAATTTAGAACTGCTTGTCCCTTTAGACTCGACAGTTACAGAAGATGAATCAGAGGAACTACTGCTACTACTCTCTTCACAAGCACTTAGAAAAATCAGTAAAAATATTGCTAATAAAACTCTCATTGTACACTCTCCTTATAACTCACTGCTACCCCATCCGTTTTATAGTCATACGAAGGGTACTCACAAAATTCATAACGGTCAACTCCTTGAACACTGACGATGTCCCAAGGATTATAATCAAAGATATTTTCTACTCTCGAATCAATAGAGATATTTTCTATGTCCGTGATGTCAAGAACCACTAAATCAATCAGTGAATCTGCATAAATACGCTGATTTTGTACCTCAATATGAAGTACACCCGGTATCTTTATAAAGCTGATGTTTTGAATATCTGAGACACTACTTTGATCATAAATATGTATACCTTTTCCAGTTTCTACTAAAAGAATATACTCACCATATATATGAGTTGAAGCAATATCCCCAATCTCTTCAGGAGTTTGAACCACCACACTGCCTCGAAAAGTTTCTAAGTCTTGGTAGACAAAATCATATTTACAATAAGGTTCATAAGGCTCTGTATAACTGCCCATAATCAGACTCGATCCAAAAAGTAAAGAGAGCAGGAACATGGCTTTTTTCTGCATTACAAAAAAGTCAACTCGAGGAGAGTAGCGCGCCAATACATAGGCAAATGGAAGCGCTAAAAAAGCAGCCAGCATATCTAAATAGTCAAAGGTTCCTATCATAAACTGACCTTGAGCATATTCAAAGCCAATATTAATCACCAACCATAAAAGCGCCATATATTTAATATTTTTGTTCTCTTTTACAAAGTTACTGCTCAGTAGCGTTAGTGCAATAACATGCAAAAAAGTAGCTCCACTATCAAAGATAAAGTCACTGAAATAACTACGGTAAGTGTAGAAGAGAAAACCAATAAATAGAGTAACAAAGGAGAGAGATAAACGATTTATCATATTAATTCCTTAAAAAAGATAAGGTATTATACTATTAAAACCTAGGAAAAGATAGAAATCTTGTAACCCTTGTGTAATTAATGGTGTGAAAACCACCACGAAAGGGCAAACATAATTCCTGGTGTACGCGCTATTGATTCATCCAAGATAAGGGCTTTGGCTTCTTTATGTGAGAGATAAAGTACTTCAATCTGCTCCATCTCAATACCACCACCTTCACTCACTTTTTGAGATTCATTTACCTCGACATAGTAAAGACTCTGCTGTGCCCCAGCAAATCCAACAGCCGTATAAAATGAGGTAATTTTCTCCAACGCGCCACAGTCATAACCACACTCTTCTAAAACTTCTTCTCTTGCAATCTGCTCAAGTGAAGATGGTTTATCAACTATCCCTGCGCAGAGTTCAAGTGTAAAACCATCTTCATTTTTAAGATAAACCGCCGGACGGAACTGTTTTACCATGATAAACTTTTCAAGGTCTGTGTTATAAATTAAAATAGCAACACTGTCATGAACCTCAGCTATCTCCCAAAGTTTGGAAACCCCATCTTGCTCATATGACATACTTTTTGTTTTGACAAATTTTGGCGCTTCTAAAGGGGTGAGTTTGACATTTTCTATCATACTAAAATCCAAGAAGCCAGACCTAAAAAGATTAAAAATCCAAAAACATCGGTTACAGTGGTAAGTAAAACAGTGGAGCCTACGGCAGGATCAATATCAAGACGTTTTAAGACAATCGGTATCCCTGCACCAAAAAACCCAGCAACAATAAGGTTTGCAATCATTGCCAAACCAATCACACCACCGAGCATGACATTTGAAAACCAAATATAGGTAATTCCTGCAATTAAAATAGAAAACAATACTCCATTAAAGACGGCAATAATGACCTCTTTTTTCAGTGCGTCTCGTGAATTATCACGATCAATCTCCCCTAACGCCATCTGACGAACCATAACGGTCAGACTTTGAGTTCCTGCATTGCCACCCATAGAAGCCACAATCGGCATCAAAATAGCCAAGGGAACAAAAGCCGCCAAAGCCTCATCAAAAAAGCTGATCACAATAGAAGCGAGTATGGCAGTGAGCAGGTTGATACCTAACCAGACAGAGCGTTTTTTAAAAATACCCCAAAGCTCTTCTTCTTGCTCTGCGTCATCATCAACCCCAGCAAGGTTATAGATCTGATCGGTAGCTCTCTCTTCGATAACATCATAAATATCATCTGAGGTGATACGACCCACCAACTTATCTTGCCAATCAAGAACCGGTAAAACAGAGAGGTCATACTGCTCAAACATCGAAGCCACATCTTCAATAGGCATCGTGGCATCCACACTTCTAAACTCTTTGTTATCAATCACTTCACGATACGTTTTTGCAAAATCAAGTAAGATAAGATCTTCCATTGCGTAGGTTGCTATCAATTTCTCAGACCCATTAACAATGAAGACTTGATAGATATTTTCCAGTTCATCTTCAGCTTTAAGACGCTTCAAACGGTCAATAGAACTTTGTATCGTCTCATCAAGCATCGCATCAAAAAGCTCCGTCTGCATCCAAGCACCCGCTTGATCTTCTTCATAACGACTAAGCTTGTCAATATCTTCTCTATCTTCAACATCCAGATGAGAAACAACGACCTCCGCCTTATCTTCATCATAATCGCCAATATCTTGAACCAAGTCCGTTGCATCATCAGATTCAAGGTGTTCTAGCGCGCTGGCAAGTTCTTGTGAAGAGAAGTACTCAATCGCCTCATCTTTGATCTTTTCAGGAAGTTCAAGTAAAACATCACCCAAGTCATCATGAGGGATGCGAGAGAGCAGATCAATAAAAGACTCTTTTGAATCATTTTTACGAATCTTTTTAAGGAGGTAAGCAATTTCTGAGGCATGTAGTTCTTGTTCGTCATTGTCTTCTAAGTAACGCTCAAAGGCGTGTTGCATCTCAACATAATGTTTCATCTTCACGCCCTTTTCCTAATCTACATGCATATAATAGATATCATCATATTTTTGTGGTTTACTTTGATGAATATCTTTGAGTAAAATCTCTTCAAGTTCTATATTATACTCTTTTGAAAGCTTTACAAATCTCTTTTTAGCGTCACCCTTAAGTTTCTTAGTCGTGACTCGAACCACACGTGCTGGATTGATAGCGCGCCCGTTTTTATACAGACCAAAGTGAAGATGCGGCCCCGTTGAGAGACCAGTGGTTCCAACATATCCAATCACACGACCTTTTTTCACATAAGTTCCACGGTTCACACCACGACGAAATGATTTTTGATGTGCATAGAGTGTCATATACCCATCAGAGTGTGCGATTTTAATGAGGTTTCCATATCCGCGCGTATATCCTTTAAAGATAACCTTGCCACTACCCGCTGCCATAATCGGTGTACCACGACGTGCGGCATAATCAATACCCAAGTGCGCTCGATATCTTTTTAACACTGGGTGATAACGACGCTTGGTAAAACCTGAACTGATACGCGCCCCTTTAACTGGACGTGCCAATAAAAACCCCTCAACCTCATGACCATTTTCATCATAATAATGTTCATCTTCATTCAGATATACATAATGCTTTTTACCACGCATCTCTATCATCGCTGCCAGTAATCTTGGCTGTGAAAAAGGTTTACCCATACGATATTTTTGCTCATACACCATAGCGATGGGGTCATTTTTTCTCAAATCACGTCTAAAGTTTAATGAGTTTTTAAATCCACCAACAAATAACTGAGCAATACGCGTTGAAGAAGTCGCTTTCATAATGTCATAATAGGGTGAATTTTGAATATGCAAGGCAAATTCTTCACGTTTTCTATCATAAATAATAGGCAAAAGTTCAAAATTATAATGATCTGTATCTCTCATAATATGAATCTGTAACTCATCACTAATGGGAATTAAAATTTGTTCAATCGTTTTATTGGCATCGCGTAATATCTGATAATTCACACCAGAGCGAATCTCTTCGGTCATTCGTTGATCTTCTTTATCGAGATTATAATAGAGTTTATTACTCAGATCAACACGTTCTAAAAACTCGATATAGGTCTCACCCTGACTCCAACGTAAATTTTCAACCTGCGCGCTGTAAAGTAAAAATGGTAATAGTAAAAGTAGTAAATAACGCAAAAATAGTCCTAGTTTTTTAATAGATGTAAGGATACCCGAGTTTCACTTAGGGGTGCTTTTAACGCCTCGAACAAGCACTAAGTGTCATAAAACAATGTTTCAAAACAGTTCATTTAATTATAAATCAACCATTTTAGATATAATCACAATAATTATAAACTAGGACCTTATTTGAGAACTCTTTTAATACTTTTATTTGCCGTTATTACTTCACAAGCGGGGCTTATTCATGCCAAACTTGAAGTCACAAATGATGAGATTGGTCGGATCAAAACAGACCGTGTTCAAAGTGGAATCAGTGGATTTATTATCAAACACTTTACAGATAAACACAGTATTATCATTGCCAATGCCCGTGTTGATTATTATGATGAAACCACTAAGGAGGCGATTATTAAATTTTCACCTTATAGTGGTTTACGTCAAAATTCATTGCCTAATGGAGAGTGGAAACCTGAAAATGGTGACGAGGTTGTTTTGGCTTACGGGTATGCACGAGCACTCTTAATTGCCCCGACTGAAGAGATCTACTACGCCATCACTTCGCGGGTGCAATCTTTACACTGGGTTCATCCAGACACCTACGCAACTTATCTCTCTTATCAAGGTCACCCTACTCCTTTGCAAAAAGATTTCAGAGGTTACTGTACGATGGATTCGATTGGACTTCTTTATATCTATGCACAAAGTAGTCTCTTTACACTGGATTGTCAGAGTATGCAAATACTTCAAATCACTCCTGCTGAATTTGAAGTCAAAACAGAAAAGCTACCCTTTTATACCAGAGCAGACAAAATACGCGATGCATGGTGGGGAGAAGGTGCCGATTTTATGATCGAGTACAACTATCACTACATGAATATGCTTCAACTGAATAATCCCGCTTACGCACAGATTAATCCTCAAGTTGAAGAGGCAAAAAAGAACTACTGGATAGTATACGAAAAACTTGAGAAGGAGAAAGAAGATGCTAGAGAAAAAGCATATAGCCCATTTAACCAACCTATTGACCCCGCAGAATATTTATAGCGATAAGGCCCATTTACTTGCGTACTCATACGACGCTACGAGGGAACATTTTGAACCTGATGCGGTTGTTTTTCCACGTGATGAAAATGATGTTAGTGAGATCTTAAAGTACTGTAACGAACATAAAATCATTATCGTTCCTCGTGGAGCGGGTAGTGGCTTTACCGGTGGTGCGTTACCAAGTTCAGGTGGGATTGTTCTCGCTTTTGAAAAACATATGAATAAACTCTTAGAAATCGATATGCAAAATATGGTCGCCGTGGTTCAACCTGGTCTTATTAACATGGATCTTCAGCGCGCTGTTGAGGCCGTAGGTCTTTTTTATCCACCAGATCCAGCGTCTCAAGAGTACTCTACTATCGGTGGAAATGTTAGTGAAAACGCTGGAGGAATGCGCGCGGCAAAGTACGGAATCACTAAAGATTATGTGATGGCAATGCGTGCGGTTCTTCCTAATGGTGACGTGATTAAAGCTGGTAAAAAGACCATCAAAGATGTCGCCGGTTACAATATCTCTGGTATCTTAATCGCTTCAGAGGGGACACTGGCCGTGACTACTGAAGTGACGCTAAAACTTATTCCCAAGCCAAAGCTCACTAAAACAGCGATGGGTATCTTTGAGAGTGTTTCTCAAGCGATGGAAGCGGTGTATAAAACAATGGCCAGTGGGGTCACTCCTGTTGCGATGGAGTTTTTAGACAACCTTACAATCCGCGCGGTTGAGCAAACTTTTAATAAGGGACTCCCTGTGGATGCTGGCGCTATTTTAGTGACCGACGTTGATGGAAACTTAGAAGATGATCTAAACTTTCAGATGGCACAAATCGAAAAAGTATTTCGTGAGAATGGATGTAGTACCTTCCAGATAGCCAAAGATAAAGATGAGGCAGCAGACCTATGGTTTGCACGTCGTAATGCGTCTCCAGCACTGAGTATCTATGGTAGTAAAAAACTTAATGAAGATGTTACTGTTCCACGCGCTGCACTTCCAGAACTTCTTGAAAAATTCAATGCTATTGCTGATAAGTATAATATCAATATTCCATGTTTTGGTCATACTGGTGATGGAAATGTGCATACCAATGTTATGGTTGATGGATCTGATCCAGAACAAGTTAAAATCGCTTATCAAGCCATAGAAGAAGTTTTCCAAGCGACTGTTGATTTGGGTGGAACCTTAAGTGGTGAACATGGTATAGGTTTAGCAAAAGCACCATATATGCATATGGCCTTTAGCGACGAAGAGATGTTACTTTTCAAGTCCATCAAAAAAGCCTTTGATCCAAACAATATATTAAACCCTGCAAAAATGGGTTTATAGTCACTGTGGCATTTAAAAACGACAAGCCTTTAAGTGCCAGCCTAAAAACCACCTATAGACATCTCAAATTTTTTGCACGTAAACTCTTTTCACAAGAGTTAACCTATTATGCATCAAGTCTGAGTTTTTATACGATATTTACTCTGATTCCTATACTCATCGTTATCTTAACGCTCTTTGCCAATCTACCTCTCTTTTCTTATCAAGTAGAGCGATTAGAGGATTTTATATTTGCAAGTTTTATTCCTATTTACGCAACTTCAATTCAAGAGCACATGCACACTTTTATAAAAAACTCTATCAACCTGAGTCTCTTAGGTGGCGTCAGTATCCTTGTGGCTTCTATTCTCTTCTTTTTAGATTATGAGTATATTGTCAATCAAATTTTCAAAAGTAAGTCCCGTGGCTTTTTTCATGGAATTTTTACCTATGTTACCTTGCTTATACTTGTTCCTGCAGTCTTAACGCTCTCTATTTATCTCTCTTATCAAATTGCACTATTTTTTAATGCGTACAATGTTGACATCATGACCTATCCACTTAAGTTTTTACCATACTTCCTTATCTGGGCACTCTTTTTCACTCTTTATAAGGTCTCTGCGAATACACAGATTACAACAAAGGCTGCACTTATTAGCTCTTTTGTTATCGCCATAATTTGGAACAGTGTGAAGTACGGGTTTGTATACTATGCCTTGTTAAATCAAACCTACAGCACACTTTATGGTTCATTTTCTATTTTACTTTTTTTCTTTTTATGGATATATATTTCATGGATTGTCATTATATATGGACTGCGTTTATGTTATCTGATAGACCGTATATATAAATATAGACAAGGCATACGCTAAAAGCAGATACATCCACCTCTTTGAAAACACACTGGCTAAACTTATCAGTATAAACCCATAAAACACCCAACTATTAATCTCTACACTATGTGCTGTAATATCAATAGTAAGCAACTTGGCTATCCAAATATCCAGCGCGCTAGAAAATGGCGTTAAATGAAGCAAAAGCACTGGAAGATAAAACAATATAAATCCCATGGTGAAAAATATCGAAAGGGGATGGACAAAAGAAAATATCTGGAAGATATACAGTGACAATGGCAACATCATCAGATAAACCCAAAAATGGATCCCTATAAAAGTGTTTATTGCAGAGAGCTTTTCAAAGGTTTTTAAAAATAAAAATAGATAAAATACCCCAGACATACTCAGATAAAAAGCAACCGAGTAAAAAAGTCTTGGAAAGAGTGCCAGTAACAGTAGTGCACTAATCAAAAGTGTCTGCATTGAGATGACTTTTATTCCTCTATCATATAAAATAAATCCCACCACCATCATAATAAAAGAACGTAAAAGCGAAGGCGTAAATCCTAAAAGTGCCATATAACTATATAAAATTAGAGCAATTAAAATCATCAAATCAAAAGAACGATGCCTGGTTACTGCGTATCTATTTTGCAAAAAAGTATAGGGAATTTTGAGAATAAAAAGGAGTATAAAACTCAGTACTCCCAGATGGAATCCACTTATCGCAAGGAGATGAGACGTACCAGATACCGAAAGTTTATTTCGCAACTCTTTAGAGATAGGTGTAGCAAAAAACAGTGCGCCAAAAAGTTCACCAACCTCTGCATCTTGATGTGCAGTCTTTAATCTATCACTCAAAGCATAGCGCTCCAGCTTTTCATCATAAACCCCTAGGAGTTGCGTACGTGCATAAAAGCCTTTAAAATAGTCTGCAAAAGTAACTTTCTTTGTCCAAACTCGGGCTCGAACCTTACTGCCTCTCAAATCAGCTAAGGGAAGTTTTGAGATACTATAAAAAGAGACCCCGCTCATCGTCTGCATTTTTAGAACCTCATAAGTTTTACCCTCTTTAGTTTTCACGTACTGATTTAGCACATATAAATCCATCTCATGGTTATCAAATTTTGTAAAATTTTGGAAGTTTTTATATTCTAAGAAAAGAGAAAAAATGGCAAAAACACCAAGTAGAGTAAAAGTATACAGTAGATCTTTTTTACTTTGAAAAAGATCTACGCGCGCTATCATTTAAAGGATAGGCATCGAGACAATAGGAGGCTGTTCCTGAGCAGGTGCAGGTTCATCTGGCACACCCATATTGGCTGAACTGGTATCAACATGCTCATACGTCACCTCAACACTAGGGGCAAAAGCAGGCGCATCTACAAAACGTGTCAGTTTCTTTTGAAAGACCAGCTTAACATGTCCCGTAGGACCATTACGCTGTTTCCCAATAATAATCTCTGCGTCCTCTTCTTCGCGCTCAACATAGGTAGGAGTAAACTCTTTACCCTCAGCCTTAGCCGCTTTTTCACGCTCTTTTTCTTCTTTATAAAGATAGACATCATCACGGTACACAAAAAGGATAATATCCGCATCTTGCTCAATAGAACCCGACTCACGAATATCACTCAACATGGGGCGTTTATCATTACGTGCTTCAAGTCCACGATTTAGCTGAGAGAGTGCAATGATAGGGATTTCAAGTTCACGTGCCAGCATCTTCAGACCACGAGAAATTTCAGAGACCTCAAGGTGACGATCTTTGCCACCCGTTCCTGTCATCAACTGAAGATAATCAATCACAGCCACTTCGATTTCAGGGTGTTTACTTTTAAGTTTACGCAGTTTTGACTTGAGTTGATTAATATTAATCGAACCACCATCATCGACAAACAATTTTGTCTCATTCATCTTTTTAATAGCGTCATAAAGACGTTTCCACTGTGCAGGATCCATATCACCCAAACGAAGCTTTTGAAGCGGAATAGAGGTCTCTACGGAGAGTAGACGAAGCATTAGTTGATCCGCTGGCATCTCAAGAGAGAAAAAGACAACTCCACGACCTTTTTTTAGAAGGTTCTGAGTCATGTTTAGAACCAAAGAGGTGTTGTGAGTCACGGTCATATCTTCAAGTAAAAAGAGATGGTTTCCGTCAATTTCAAAGCCATAATAGTCATCAACTTTATCAGCTTTTACTTTTATGCCCGTATGTTGGACATCTCGTTTAGCCTTCAGTGGGCGTGCCTGTTTTCTTTTAATCTTGGTTGGAATTTCATCTAAATCACCAACAATACGCACACGATACACATCACACT
>JADGDM010000041.1 GCA_016744905.1 Sulfurimonadaceae bacterium
CATAGAATATTCGAGATGAATTTCCCGGATGCTCCCGAGATTAGTTTTGGATTGTGGACTATTTTCGCATTACCGCTGACACTTGTGATGCTCGCTGTTATATGGATATTATTGACGAAAGTTTTCTTCAAATCCGAAAAAACTATTATCGACAAGCATACTATTTATGATGAATATAGATATGGATATAGATTAAGTGGAGAAAAATTTGCTGGTTTAGATACTTTAAAATTTGGTGTAGGTATTGCACAAGAAGATATTAAAGTATATATTGCTGATAATAGCGATGATATGATCGTTACCGTTACTGAAGACGGTAAGCCATTGGATGAAGTAACTAATAAAATAATCTTGAAAAACTGGAAAAATAAAAACTCTAGGATAGAGACATTTAGTTTTGCAGATGGTAGCTCTTTGAATGAAGATCAAATCTTAGAGCAATCTAACCTATTTGAAGCCAGTTTAGATGATATTTTTAACAGTACGCATGATGCTTATCTTAATGCAGCCGCAGGTGATGATACCTATATTTATTACCGTGGACATAGAAACGTAACTATTGAAGATCACTATATGGTTGGTGAGTTAGAGATAGATGCTGGATATGATATTTTGAAATTTGGTGATGATATCACTGCATCAATGATCAATCTTGAAAAAGATGGAAATAATCTTCTTGTACGTTTTAATGCAGATAGAGAGACGTATGATGAGTTAGAAGACATTATCCTTCTAAAAGATTGGTATAGTAATTCAAATCGACGTATTGAAGAGATTCATTTCTCTGATGGAGAGATAGTAAATGTCCCATTGATTATTGAACTGATGTTTGAGAGCAATGATGTGAGTTATGGATTAAATAGTGATGATTTAATCCATGGAACAGAACTCAGTGACACTATTTATAGTGTTTCTGGTGATGATACACTTATTGGTGGACAAGGAGATGATCTTTTAGAAGGTGGTGCGGATAATGATACTTATATATTTGGCTTAGATATAGGTCAAAATACCATTTATGATAACTATTTAACTCAATCTCCTGGGTATTATTGGCGTCATCTGATTTCTGTTGATGCAGGTTTTGATGTGATTAAGTTTGAAGAGGGCATAACGGTCGATGATATCGTTGTTAAAGTAAGTACAGAGAGTAATGACTTAACAATTGCACTAAAAGAAGATGGAAAAACTTTTTCAGAACTTAGTAATAGTATTACAATTAAAAATTGGTTTGAAATAAACAATAGAATAGAATTAATTGAGTTTTCAGATGGCACGACACTTGATGCAATCGAGTTATTAAGCTTACAAGGAACAGATGAAGCTGATACGATTCGAGGTTTTGAGAATGTAATACTATCTTTAAATCTACAAGCAGGTGATGATGTCGCTTATTTGACTGCAGGTGATGATATCATTAATGCAGGTTCTGGAAATGATATTGTTAAGGGTTATTTAGGCGATGACACCATCACAGGTGCCGAGGGCAATGATTCTCTTAAAGGTGGAGCTGGAGATGATACATATATCTTTAATAGAGGTGATGGTAAAGATTTAATATATGATATTGGTATTAGTAAGCAAGCAGTAGGCAGATATTATTATGATTATGTTGCACGACAGTATAAAAGAAGAATCATTGAGGTAGAAGGTTCAAATGGTGGAGTAGATACTCTTTTATTTGGTGAAAATATTAGCACTGGGGATATTGTAATTCAAGCTGATGGTAATGATCTGTTAGTTGGATTAAAAGATGGAACAGTGTCTTTCTCAGAATTAAATGACAAAATCAGACTCAAAAATTGGTTTAATGAAAACAGTAGAATAGAGAGTTTTACATTTGTAGATGGAAGTGCATTAAGTGTTTCAGAGATAATAGAACTACAAGGAACCTCAGAAGATGATATTTCTAGAGTGATTGATAATACGGATGTAACTATTGATCTTAAAGATGGGAATGATACCGTAATCACTGCAGCGGGAAATGATACTTTATTTGGAGGTAGTGGTAATGATACACTGCAATCAAATGAAGGTAATGATACCTTAATCGGTGGATCTGGAGATGATACGCTTGAAGGTGCCTTAGGTGATGATACTTATATTTTTTCAAGAGGTGATGGACTAGATACTTTGATTGAGACAGGGGGAGTTGACACTATTCTCTTTGATGGAAATATCACAAAAGATGATTTGATTGTTAAGGCGGATAAAGATAGTGATGATTTAATAGTTGCTATTAAAGAGAGTGGCATATCTTTTGAAGCACTGAGTGACAAAGTTACTATCAAAAATTGGTTTCAAGAAAACAGTCGAATTGAGTCTTTCACATTTACCAATGATGTGCCTTTAAATATCTTAGATATCGTAGAACTACAGGGAACAGCGCAATCAGACACCGTACATCTTTTAGATAGTAATAGTAATGTATATATCAATCTCTTAGAAGGCGATGATGAAGTATTTACTGCAGATGGAGATGATACTTTAGTAGGAGCACAAGGTAATGATATATTACATGGTGAAGCTGGAGATGATATATATATCTATAATCGTGGTGACGGCAAAGATAGTATCTATGATGTAAAAAACCAATTTTTATATAGATATTATGATTCAAGTCAACGAAAATATGTCAATCGAACGCGAGAAGTTGATGGTGGCGAGGATACATTACAATTTGGTGAGGGTATTTCAGTTTCAGATCTTGTAATTAAAGCAGATAAAGACAGTAATGACCTAATAGTTGCTCTGAAAAATGGAGATACTCTTTTTGATGATCTTGAAGAAAAAATTGTGCTTCTAGACTGGTTCCATCAAGATAAGCGTATTGAAACATTTAAATTTAGCGATGGTTCAACCTTGAATGTAGATGAGATAGTTCAATTGCAAGGTACTGAGCAAAATGATACAACACATCTATTAGATACTAAAGATGTTAGTATTAATTTAGGAGCTGGCGATGATACGCTTATTACTTCTTTTGGTAATGATACTTTAACAGGTGGAAAGGGTGAGGACACTCTTCAAGGCTTCACTGGAAATGACACATATATCTATAATAGGGGTGATGGAAAAGATACTATCATCGAATATTCTGGAGAAGATGTACTGAGTTTTGGTCCGGATATCACAATAGAAAACTTAATTGTAAAATCATTTAAAGATAGCGATGATTTGATAGTTGCTATTAAAGAAGATAATATTGCTTTTAGTGCCCTTAGTGATAAGATTATTATTAAAGATTGGTTTCAACATAATTATAGAATAGAGACTTTTACGTTTAGTGATGGTGCTACTTTAAATATTGACGGTATTTTAGATTTACAAGCAACTGATGAGAACGAAGATTATGTTCGTTACGCAGAAGGTAATAATACACTTCATAGTAGTAAAGGCATTGATACACTAGAAGGTGGATTAGGTGATGATACATATCTTATGACTATTGGCGATGGTATTGAGATTATCAAAGATACTGGCGGAATAGACCGTATTTTATTTACAAATACTGAAATCACTGCAGATAGCCTTGAATTTAGAATTGATGCCAACTCTGAGGATATTACCTTAGCCATTAAGGAAGATGGTGTGATGTTTGAAAATCTTCAAGATAAAATCATCATTAAAAATGGACAGACTCTTTCATCTAGAATAGAGACCATTGAGTTTGCCAATGGTGATGTATTTGAACTCAAAGAACTTGGTGGAACATTTATTGGAACAGAGGGTGATGATATCATCCCTGAAACTGGAAATGGCGGAGATATTGGTGTTCGTGTAGATGCTCTTGATGGTAATGATACGATTACTTTTGGTGCAGGTGATAATGAAATTAATGCTGGCTTAGGAGATGACATAATCACCTTAGGTGATGGTGATAATTATGTTGATGCAGATGTAGGAAATGATAAAGTCATCTTGGGTAATGGAAACAACATAGTAGATCTTGGGGAAGATGCTAATTATGGAGAGAGTGGAGGATATAGAGAAGAATCTGTAAGTTTTCTTAATGGTAATAATATTATTAATGCTACCGAAACATCATTATCAGTTGTCGGTGGAGATGGTAATAATATAGTAAATTTAGGTTATAGAAGTGATCAGGTTAACTTAGGTGATGGTGATAATAGTATTAAAGGATTGGGAGGTCAAAAGAGTGTCGATTTAGGATTAGGCAATAATGATATAGATGTCTTGAATGGAAGCTTAACTCTAAGTGCAACTGATGGAAATAATGGTATCAATAGCAGTAATTCTCAAAATATCATTACTTTAGGCGATGGAGATAATCAATTTAGAGCTAAGGGATCAACTACTGAATTATCATTGGGTGTAGGTAATAATAATATTGATATCATAAATGGGGAATTAACTCTCAGTGCAACTGATGGAAATAATATTGTTAGAGTCAATGGTGGGGCGCTGAATCTTAATGCAGGTGATGGAAATAATGAAATAGATTCTACTGAATACTCTTTTATTACACTTGGAGATGGTGATAACATTATTAAGGTCGAAGCGCAAGATAGTGAAACCAATATTAATGTGGGTGATGGACAAAATAAAATTAACATTGTAGATGACTATGTAGAAGTTCATTTAGGTACAGGTGACAATGAACTAAATACAAATTCAGAATATGTTGTGATAGATGCTAAAAATGGAAATAATCAGATTAATGTTGATTTACTTGATCGCTTAAATGTTAAGATAGGTTTGGATGATGGAGGCAGTGACATTATTATTGGAGAATTTATTTCCCTAGATCAAGCTGAATACAGTGATATAAATATTAATCTTAGTGAAGGTTCACATAATATAAATCTAATGAGTAAGCATACTAATGTTACTGCAGATGATAGGATTGAACTGAAAGTGACTACCGATCAGTTTAATGATGGACTGGGAGACAATGTCCTCTCTCTTGCTAGCAATAATGTAAATATTGAATCACTACAAAGTCACATAGGACTATTAGCAGAAGTATCAAATGGAAACAACAGTATTATAATTGCGTCAGATGATGTCAATCTTACCAATCAATCAACTACATATTTAAATGTAATAACTGGACAAGGTGATAATACTCTAGATATTGCTACAAATAATTCAGAGTTAGTAACAAAACGATTATATTTAGATGCTACTGTATTGGGAAGTGGTATTACTAATTTAGCATCTAATGATGTTCAAATTGATGCCAGTTCTGAAATTAATATTACGTATGTAGATTCTAGAACTAATATTGAGGGTTTAGGAAATAATCACTATATTGATTTTGAAAATATAGATGGAAGTAATGATTATTATGGTGATTACTATGGTGATTACGAAGAAGGAAGAAGCTACTTAAGAGATCCGTTTGATGAGGGTGATTCTGGATTAGAGGTGGATGCTTCTTTAGATAATGGAAATATTGAGGGGTCTTCAAAAATAACCAATAGAGAAGATGGTCTTGGCATAGGATATAACCATATAAATATTGCAACAGGTGGGGCTATATTAAACACACAAGACCTTTATATAGATGTTGAGTTGAAAAGTGATTATAATTATTTAGAAATTTCTGATGAAAGTACACAATTTAATATCGAGTATTTTTCTACTGATGTAAAAATATATGGTAATCAAAATACGGCAATGATTTCTGCACAACTAGAGGTAGATATTGTTGAAGATACAAACATGTCATTTGGATTAGGTGGTAATAATAATATATTAGAGGTAGATACAAATAGTGATGTGTATGTATACTCTCTGGAAGGTTATTCATTAAGAAAAATAGAAGTAAATGCTTTTAATGATCTACGTATTGCTGAAGTAGATTCTGATGTGGAGATAGTAGAAGCAGGTCCAAATGATTCTGGAAGTGATAATTCATCAATTACAGAAAAATATCTTAATGGTTATGTTGATGGAGGAAACCAGAGCGTTACTACAGGTTCTGGAAATGATGAGATCACGTTAGAAACTGAAGGTAATCATATTATTATCTCTCATGACGGAAATGACAGAATAAAACTAGGTTCTGGCGATGACATTATAGAAGCGGGTAAAGGTGATGATCGTATTGAATCTGGAGAAGGTAATGATGTTATTATCTTTAATAATGGCGATGGGAGTGATTATTTAAAAGATCATTTAGGAACTGATACTTTACGTTTTGGAGAAGGTATTTCAAAAGATGATTTAAATGTACATATTGAATTTGATGATTATTTAAAAATAGAGAGAGAGGATAGTTTTCAAAATTATCGATCTGATTTAAGTATATTAAAAAATGGAGATATGCTAGTTGCATGGCAATCATACTCACAAAGTGATTGGAAAAGCGGAGTTGTAATACAACGTTTTGATAAAAATGGAAATATTCTAAATACTCAAGAGAGTGTAAATACTAACCAATCTAATGATCAAAACAATATTGCTATTACTGAATTAAATACCGGAGGATATGTTCTCACTTGGGATGTATATGGTGAAGACGGAAGTTCTGAAGGTGTGTATGCACAGGTTTATGACCAAAAAAATGTAAAGATTGGAGTAGCACAACAAGTCAATACCTATACTCAAAGTTCTCAATTAAATGCAGATATTACTTCTCTTAGTGATGGAGGCTTTGTGGTTACTTGGCAATCGTATCAAGATGGAAGTGGTTATGGTATTTACGCACAAAAATTTGATGAGCTAGGTACTAAAATAGGAGCTGAATTAGCTATAAATACTATTACTAGGAGTAGTCAAAGAGATCCATCTATTACGTCCTTAGATAATGGTGGATTTATTGTGGCTTGGGACTCTTATAAAGACTCTAAATATGCAATTACAACACAAACATTTGATAGTAATGGAGAAAAAGTAGGAGTTGAAACAGTAGTTAGCAGTAATGAAAATTCAGAACATGTATTTAGCGCGAAGATTGCAGCTTTAACTAGCGGATATGTAGTTGCTTGGAGGTCAAGCAATGATGGAAATAGTTATGGTATTTTTGCTCAACAATATGATGTAAATAATATTAGAGTAGGTCAAGAAACCTTAGTCAATACACATACATTTGATACTCAAATTGATCCAGCTATAGCGTCACTGTCTGATGGAGGATATGTAATCACATGGCAATCGTTAAATCAAAACGGCGCATATCAATACGATATTTATGGTCAACAATTTAATAGTGATGGAACAAGAAAAGGCTCTGAATTCCTAATAGGCCTCCAAAACGATCAATCTGGAACAGACTCTTCTGTAGTTGGATTAGAAGACGGTGGATTTGCTGTTTCGTGGACTAATGGTACTGATATTAATGTAAAACGTTTTGATGCAAATGGAGAAGCTATTGAATTAAAATCTGAAGAATATGCAAATTTAGTTATCTCTTTAAAAGATTCACCTGATGATAAAATCTATATAAAAGATTGGTTCAAAGATGGGCGTATCGAAAACTTTGAGTTTGCAGATGGTTCATCAATGAGTGATCATGAAATAGTGAGTTTGATAGGAACTGATACCTCTGAGTATGTGTATGGTACTGAGGGTGAAAATATTCTAGATTCAAAAGCAGGTGATGATATCGTTGCTGCTGGATTAGGAAATGATTATTACTACTTCAAACGTGATGGTGGTAAAGATTCACTCTTTGATAGTGGTGGATTTGACACTATTAGATTAGAAGGTTTACGTCGTGATGAAGTCACTCTTGTAGACGATGAAGAGACTTTGATTATTTATGTACTTGAAGAGGGTAAAGAATTATCAGAATTAAGTAGTGTACTTACCATTGATGGGTATTTCACTGCTTCTAATAAAATTGAGCAATTAGTATTTGATGATGCTCTGATTAGTTTTGAAGAGATGATTATTGATAAAGATATTAGCAATCTAAACATTGGTACACCAATGCAAGATGATCTGATAGGTACAGATGAATCAGACATTGTTATTGCACTAGAAGACAATGATATTATTCATACTGGCTTAGGTGATGATGTTATCTACGCTAAAGAGGGAGATGATACCCTTTATGGTGAAGGTGGAGATGATCAACTTTACGGCGGTAGTGGGGATGATACTTATATCATCAATCTAAATGAAGGTAATGATAATATCATCGATGCAAGTGGCTTAGATGTTATCAAGTTTGGTGAAGGCATTACTGAACTAGACTTGAGTGTTACTTATGAAAATGATGATCTACTGGTTGGTCTCAGTGGTACAACCGTTCGTATTATAGACTGGTACAAACCAGGTAACCGTATTGAGCAGTTTGAATTTGTATCGGGTAAAGTACTCACTGTGAATGAGATTGTTAATTTAGAAGATACTGATATTAAAGGGGTTATTGAAGGTACTGTATTTGAGTCTGATGCTGACGCTGATATTATGTATGGACAAGAAGGCAATGATACTTACGAAGTGTCTAAAAATGCAGGAGATGATATTCTTGTAGACTCTGGAGGTCTTGATAAGCTTCTATTTGCAGCTGGCATTAGTGTCTCTGACTTAGAGGTCTCTTATGAAGAAGAGAATCTTTTAGTAAGTCTAGAGGGTACAAATCTTCGTTTAGTAAATTGGTATAACAAAACCAATCGTATAGAATCATTTAATTTTTCAGATGGAACTATACTTAGTGTTAATGATATCATCAAATTGATGATATCAGATGCTTCAGATGATATCAAAGCAACTGAAATCTCTATAAATCTTGAAGCAACTACAGGTGATGATAACATCATTGGTGGTGATGGTGCAGATACTTTATCAGGTGAGAGTGGTGAAGATATCCTCCATGGAAACGGTGGACGTGATTTACTTTTAGGTGGTGCTGGATTTGATACATATACATTTGGATATGGATCATCAAAAGATATTATTTTTGATAATAATCTGAAAGAGGATTTAACTCAAGTCAATGATGCAGTACTTTTTAATGAAGGTGTATTGGATGAGAACTTACGTTTTGTGTGGGACAAGCCAACTGATAATTTAATTATCTATCTTTTAGATCCTGCTAATCCTACGGATGCACTTGAATTGGTAAAAGACCAATTGCTTATACAAGATTGGTATAAGGCTGAACATAGAATAGAAACTTTTGCCTTTATGGATGGTTCTACAATAGATGTTGATGGTGTAATAGCGCGTTTAAGTACAGATGATGATAATTTTGTTAGAGGGCTTGATGATCGTGACAATCAAATCTTTGCACTTGATGGCAATGATGAGATATATACTGCAAAAGGTAATGATATCCTTCATGGAGGTCGAGGAGATGACCTTTTAGCTGGTGGTGAGGGTAATGATACATATATCTTTAATATTGGAGATGGTGTTGATACTGTTGATGATAGAGGATTACATGAGTATAACTACCAAAACGAAACTGATGCTGGATTTGACACGATTAAATTTGGAGAGGGTATTGTAGTTGATCAGATAGTTGCAAGATGGGACAGAGATACAGACAATCTTATCTTAGCTATTGGAGAGCTTGATAACTCATTTATCCCGATCTCTGAGTTGGATGATAAAATTATTATACGTGATTGGTTTAACTCTAACTCTAGAGTGGAACAGTTAATTTTTAATGATGGAACAACATTAGATATTCATGGAATATTTAATCTTCTGCTTACTGATCGTGATGACACAATTCGTACACTTGATGAAGGTGGAGAAGTGTTTGCACAAGAGGGTAATGATATTGTTTATGGATCATACTCTGAAGATACACTTTATGGTAATGAAGGTGATGACTACTTAAGTGGTGGATTAGGTGATGATATCTTATATGGTGAAGAGGGCAGTGATGCACTCTTTGGTAATGAGGGTGATGACCTATTAGTGGCTGCAAAAGGTGATGACTTTATGGATGGTGGCGAGGGTAATGATACTTACTACTTTGGCTATGGTGATGAGCATGATGTTATTGAAGATTCGGCTGTTGAAGAGAGTTATGACAACATCACTTTTATTAACGGAGTCTCTTCTGAAGATGTTCTTATTAAGGTTGTTGAGAATAGTGTAATATTTGCATTAAAAGAGACAAATCGTGAATTTGAGTATTTGGCAGACACACTGACTATTGAAAATGCTTTTGACATTAGTTCAAAAATTGAGATGATTAACTTCTTAGATAGAAGTATAGACTTTGATACACTACTTACAGCTCCTAATATTGGAGATGTTTCTTTCACACTAGATGAAGATTCAAATTTTGAGACACAGGTCGATGCCAATACAATTTCGGGAGGTTCTTTAGTATTTGAGCTTCTAGGAGATGTAGATCACGCACAATTAGGTTTGTCACAAGAGGGTCTTTTAAATTATATTCCAAGTAAAGATTATAATGGAGAAGAGAATGTTCAGGTAAAAGTTACAAATCAGTTTGGACTGAGTTCTATAAAAACTATTACTTTTGATGTTGAAGCAGTCAATGATACACCAGTTAGTGAAACTGAGACCACCCATCTCCTCCAAGACATCAGAGAGATAAACTCAGAAGTAGAAGCAAGTGACGTAGATGACGATACCCTATCTTACACTGTCTCAACTCAAGCAACACATGGTGAAGTCTCTATAGATATGAATGGTGCATGGAGTTATAAAGTAGATGATCTCTTTATAGGAGATGATAGCGCAGTAGTAACGATTAGTGATGGTCATGGTGGAAGCGTAACGCAAACACTACTCTTTGATACCAAAGTTAGTGCACCAACACTAGAGAGCGAAACACTTCTACTTAATGAAGATAGCGCATCAACTGGTACTCTCAATGTAAATAACCCAGTAGGGGGAGTTCTTACTTTCGAAGCAACAACACTTAGTACTCATGGTGAATTCATCATTAATAGTGACGCAAGCTGGAGCTATACTCCTGATGCAAACTATAATGGAGATGACAGTCTAAGTATTAAAGTAACAAACGCTTATGGACTCAGCTCAAGTACAACATTAACATTTGATATTGAAGCGGTTAATGATGCCCCTATAACATCTGAGAGTGAAGCGTATATCTTACAAGACATCAGAGAACAAACAGGTGAAGTAGAAGCAAGTGATGTTGATGGAGATACTCTATCGTACACAGTCTCAACACAAGCAGAACATGGAACACTTAGTATCGATATGAATGGTTCTTGGAGCTACAGTGCAGAAGGTATCTATTTAGGTAATGACAGCGCCATAGTTACTGTAAGTGATGGACAAGGGGGCAGTGTTAGTAAAACACTAAACTTTGACAATAGAGTCTCTACTCCAACACTTGATGCGCAAACATTTGATCTCTTAGAAGATATGCGTTCAAGTAGCACTCTCAACGTAAGTAATCCAATTGGTGGTGATATTAGCTATGAAGTTGTTAGTAATAGTACTCATGGTCAATTCTCTTTAGAGTCAGATACATTTAACTATATTCCAGATGCAGACTACAATGGTGATGATAGTGTTACCCTTAAAATTACCAATGCTTACGGGCTAAGTACAAGTACAACATTAAGCTTCATAATAGAAGCCGTTAATGATACCCCAACAACACTAGAGAGTGAATCATATACACTTCAAGATGTACGTACTCTTGATGGTGAGATAGAAGCAGAAGATGTTGATGGAGATACATTAAGTTATGAGATCACCACATCGGCAGAACATGGAACATTTAGTTTAGATACAGATGGAAGCTGGACTTACCAAGCTGAGGGTATTTATATGGGCAGTGATAGCGCAGTAGTTAGTGTTAAAGATCCATCCGGTGCGCAGGTAAGTAAAACCATTAACTTTGATTCACGTGTTAGTGTTCCTAGCCTAAGTGATAGTGAAGTGAGACTAGATGAAGATACTGATAGCAGTGGAACACTCAACGTACTTAACCCAATTGGTGGCGCGCTGAATTATGAGATTATTGACGCAGTAAATAATACAGAGTTTAGTATGGATACTGATGGTTCTTGGAACTACACTCCTAAAAAAGACTATAACGGTTCACAAGAGGTAGCGGTTAAGATTACCAATATTTATGGTTTAAGTACAACAACACTGATTATCTTTGATGTTGAAGCTATCAATGATGCACCAACAACACTAGAGAGTGAATCATATACACTGCAAGATGTTAGAGAACAGACAGGTGATGTTGAAGCACAAGATGTTGATGGGGATACACTAAGATATACAATCCTTACTCAAAGCGAACATGGAACACTAAGTTTAGATGCGAGTGGTCACTGGAGCTACAGTGTAAGTGGTCTCTACCTTGGTAGTGATAGCGCCGTTATTAGTATCACAGATACACAAGGTGTAAGTGTCAGTAAAACTCTAAACTTTGATGCACAAGTCAGCACGCCAGTGATTACAACTACCGCATTTAGTGCTACTGAAGACAGTGCGTTTAAAGATACTATTGAAGTAACAGATCTATCTGGTTCTGCACTGAAGTATTCTATCGTTTCAACTGTACAACATGGAGCACTTAATATAGATGCTCAAAGTGGTGAACTTAACTATACACCAGCACTTAATTACAATGGCTCAGATACATTCAGTATTACAGTAAGCAATGAGTATGGTCTCTCATCAACTTCAAACATTAGCTTTGATATTCAAGCCGTTAATGACCTACCAACAGTAGTAGAGGCTGAACAGAACTTTGAACTGATTAATACACGTGAACAAGCAGGTGAGATTGAATCAAGTGACGTAGATGGAGATACTTTAAACTACACAGTAAGTACTCAAGCTGACCATGGTGAAGTTATTGTTAACGCAGATGGATCTTGGACATATAATGCACACACCGGTTACTATGGAGAAGACAGCGCGCTGATTACTATTGATGATGGACATGGTGGCAGTGTAGAGACACGTGTTAACTTCTTACTTAAACGTAATAATGTGTTTGAAGGTGGAGAAGATAGAGTTATTACAGATGAGGAGAACTTTGAAGAGTTTATTCTCTCAGGATTCTCTAAAGATGATCTTACCTTTACAAGAGTAGAAGATGCGCTTAATATTAAAGTAAGAGATCAAGGTTCTATAAGTATAGAGAGTTACTTTATCAGTACATCTAATCCTATAAAAACACTTATTACGAGAGAAGGAGAGATTAATCTCTCTAAAGATGTCATAGACAATGCAGATTCTCACTTCTGGCATGGTCACTATAAAGCCAATGATAACCAAGACCACCTAATCGATGGTACCAACTGTAATGATTGGATTAAAGGCAAAGGTGGTAACGATATTATCTTTGGAGAGAATAGATATGATCAGCTCTCAGGATTTGCAGGCGATGACCTCCTAGTGGGCGGATATAACAATGATCACCTCTATGGCGGTAAAGGTAACGATAACCTCTATGGTGATACAGGACATGACCATCTTCGTGGTGAAGATGGAGATGACGCACTCATTGGTGGTGATGGAAACGATCATCTCTATGGTGGAGAGGGTCATGATTGGCTATGGGGTGATAAAGGTCATGATATTATTCACGCGGATGAGGGTGATGATAAGCTCTTTGGTGGAGAAGATTGTGATATCTTATTTGGTAAAGATGGAAATGATACTTTAAATGGTGGATCAGGTAATGATCAACTTCATGGTGGACAGGGTGATGATACTTATCACTTCGAAAAAGGTGATGGTGAAGACAGTATCTATGAGACAAATGGGTCACACTTTGGTTTCTTTGGCAAAAAAGATGGAGGCAATGATGTGATTACATTTGGAGATGGAATCACAAAAGAGGACATCACATTTGATATGAAATATGGCAGCTTAGTAATAGAGTATGGCGATGGTGATGCTATCTCCATTAAAAACCACTTCCATGAGAAAGATAGAATAGAGAGAATAGAACTCTCAGATGGAAACTATCTTACAAGTGAAGACATTAACCTAGTAATACAACAGCTTAATGCTTATGGATGTGATATAGGCATGGGACATATGGGAAGTATGAATGCTAAAGAGAACCAAGAGATGATTAATATTATCTCTTCTGCTTGGCAGGTGGTTTAAGTGTTGAGTATAGAGAGAACGCATTGATTAAAAAATTATTTTTACTAAGTGCTGTCTCTTTTACTCTTTATGCACAAAGCGTTAGCCTTGAAGAGCTATTAAAGTCTTCATCTGAACAATCATTTAATCTAAAAATGTTTAAATCAGATGAGGAGATATCACACTCTAATCTTTATAGTGTCTACTCGCAATACTATCCCTCTTTAGCACTGAGTTATAACACTGAATATAATAGAGATGAAGATGGTCTACCTACAGGTACAGAATCAGTAGGAAATACCATTATTACCAGTGGAACACGTTACCAAAGCTCACTCTCACTAAATCTTAATTATGAGCTTTATCATTTTGGGGTGAGTGATAAGAGTGTTCATATGGCGGAGTATGATGTAGATATTAAACATCTACTGTGGTGTGAAGAGGAGAAGCGTCTTCATCAGAGTATTTTAGATAGATACAGCAGCGCGCTTAAGATGAAGACTAAGAGTGACTTTAAGTCGAAGATGTTGGATATCCGTCGGACTTTATACAAGGTAAAAAAACGTCTTTATGTGGCAGGTAAATCTTCAAAAATTGATCTGGGTGATGAAGCTATTTTTATCATTGATCTCGAACGTGAAGTAGAGCTCTCTATCATGCAGTATAAAGAAGACATTATTCAACTAAGCGCGCTTAGTCATGTAGAACTTGATGATGTGAATACAGAACTATTAGATATCGGCTTTGATAATAATAGTGACCTTGTGGACAGTTTTTCGCAGACTACAGAAGGGCTCAAATACTCAAAGATGCTGAAGCAGAAAAAAGAGGAGATATCACGTAACAAACGCCTTCTCTTTCCTACAATCTCCACCTATGGTAACTACTACTTTTATGGATCAAACCCAAGTAGTGTATATGACTCATTTGAAGATATTAAAAGAAACAGTTGGAAAGTAGGGCTCTCTTTACAGATGACTATTTTTGAGGGTTTTAAATACAACCATGACCGTCATAGACTTACTTATGAGTTACAAAGACTCGAAGATGAAAAAAATCAAAAACAGCGTGAATATCAATACAATGCAAAATCTAAAGTTTCTAAGATTCAATACCTCAATATTTTAGAAGACAAAGATGATAATCTTTTTAAAGAGACGCAAGAGAAAATTGTTATGATTGAACGTCTTCGCGAAGACAATCAGATTGACAGCATGAGTGAACTGCAAGCGAATTTAGAACATATTGAAAGAGAGTTGAATTTGAAAATAGAGAGAAGTGAACGGGCGTATGAAAACGCCTCTTTACATATATTATACCGTGGAGTTGATCAATGCACACAGCACTAGTCGCACTCGAAGTTGCGGGTAAACTTAACCGTATAGCCATTGATACAAGAAGTATTGTTAAAGAGTATGCGCTTGGTGAGAGTGAGCCAAGTCCTGAAGAGCTTTGTAGAATTGCTAAACATCAGGGTTTTCGTGCAGCTATTAAGAAATCAAAGCTAAGTAAACTGCTCTCCTCATACCCCTTTCCTATTTTAGTCCTTAAAAAAGATGGTACCTATATGAGTATTATTCAAGCCAAAGAAGAGAGCAATGAGATACTGGTCTATGATACCTCCGCAAAAGAGCCTTACGCAATATCTCATGAGATGTATGAAGAGATTAGTAGTGGTAAGGTAATTGTACTTAAACATAGAGTTCTCTCAGAACAGATTAGATTTGGATTTGGGTGGTTTTTTCACCAGATAATGAAGTATAAAAAGGTGATGAGCGAAGTCTTAATTGCTTCATTTGTAATACAGCTCTTTGGTCTGGTCACGCCGCTATTTACTCAAGTCATTCTGGACAAGGTACTGGTTCATCGTTCAATGACAACGTTGGATGTATTGGCTATTGCCTTTGTCGTGGTTGCGGTATTTGAGTTGGTTTTAAATCTGATTAGAAATTATCTGTTTGCGCATACCACTTCTAAGATTGATGCCAAATTAGGGGCTAAGCTTTTTCATCACCTTCTTGCACTGCCTCTTAGTTATTTTGAGAAGAGAAAGGTCGGTAATATCATTGCGCGCGTGCGCGAGCTTGATCAGATTCGTGAGTTTATAGCGAACAAGTCAGTCACCTTGATAATTGATGTACTCTTCTCTGGAGTCTTTGTTATTGTTATGTTAATGTACAGTGTAAAGCTTACTATGATTGTTTTAGGATTTGTTTCAGCTATCGCATTACTATATCTCTTTATCACACCAGAGCTACGTAGACGTCTAGAAGAGAAGTTCCAGATGGGTGCACACTCTAACTCTTATCTTGTAGAGTCAGTCACCGGAGTACAAACTGTTAAGTCCCTTGCATTAGAAGGCTCTATGCAGAGAAAATGGGAAGATTACTTAGCAAAGTATGTTAATGCAGGTTTTCATCTAACCAATCTCTCAAATATCTTAGGTGGAGTAACAGGTACCCTACAGAAGCTAATGACCATATCAATGCTCTACGTTGGGGTAACACTGGTTTTAGATGGAAAACTTAGTGTAGGACAGCTTATCGCCTTTCAGATGTTTGCCAATCAATTTAGTGGACCTGTATTAAGGCTGGTAAATCTCTGGAATGAGTTTCAACAGACGCTTTTATCAGTCGATCGTTTAGGTGATATATTAAATACACCCACAGAGCAGTCAAATGATAAGGCGATTACGCTTCCTCATATTGAGGGTTCTGTAAAGCTAGATAAGGTCGCTTTTGCTTACGCACCAGATAGCCCACAGGTTTTAAAAGGGATTAGTGAAGAATTTAAAGCTGGTTACAGTGTCGGTCTTGTTGGGAGAAGTGGTAGTGGTAAAAGTACCATTGCTAAACTACTACAACGTCTCTACCTTCCAACAGGTGGATCGATATTAATTGATGGAGTAGATATTCGTCATATGAACCCTAAATGGCTTAGAAATAATATTGGAGTTGTTCTTCAAGACAACTACCTCTTTAGTGGAAGTATTAAAGAGAATATCTCACTCTCTCGTCCAGATGCACCTATGGAAAATATTATTTCAGCTTCTAGAATGGCAGGTGCGGATGAATTTATAGCCGAACTACCGGAGGGGTATAACACCCAAGTTGGAGAGCGCGGTTCTGCACTCTCCGGTGGACAGCGTCAGCGTATCGCCATAGCGCGCGCACTTTTGACCAATCCTCGTATATTAATATTTGATGAGGCAACTTCTGCACTTGATTACGAGTCAGAGAAGATTATCCAAGACAATCTTAAAATGATTAAAGAGGGACGAACTATGTTTATGGTGGCGCATAGACTCTCAACTGTCAAAGATTGTGACATTATCTTAGTAATGGATAGAGGCGAAGTAGTTGAACGTGGTTCACATGATGTATTAATGAATCAAAAAGGGTATTACCATATGCTCTACACACAACAGGATTAGATGATGGATATGTTCAGTACAAAAGATAAACATGAGTTTACGCCTCTTCTTGTAGAGATAGAGGAGAGACCAACTTCTCCATTGGGTCGAGCACTATTATGGACGATATTGGCATTTATGACTATCTCTAGTCTTTGGTTATTTCTTGCAAAAATTGATGTTGTTGTTACGGCGCGTGGTCAGATTATCCCAACTGGAGAGATTAAAGTTCTTCAGCCAATTGAGACGGGTGTAATTAGTAATATTTACATTCATGAGGGTGAGTTTGTAAAAAAAGGTCAGGTACTGATGGATATTGATCCCTCTGTAACTGAGACCAACTTAGAATCAAAATTAAAGAATCTGGAACTCCTTGATGTTGAAAGCACGCGTTTATTAGCACTGATTAAAGATAAAAAGTTTGTACCACCAGTTGAGTGTAAGGATGAAGATTTACTCTCAACACAGAGACTTATTTATGATACCAAACGCGTAGGATATCATCAGCAGCTGCAGCTTATAAAAGAGCAGATGCATCAAGTTGACTCCCAAATCAACTCTATTA
This sequence comes from Sulfurimonadaceae bacterium, assembly GCA_016744905.1. Taxonomy (GTDB): domain Bacteria; phylum Campylobacterota; class Campylobacteria; order Campylobacterales; family Sulfurimonadaceae; genus BB10. The sequence continues at coordinate 17,973 of JADGDM010000041.1, forward strand.
AGGCAGATGTTCACCGTATCGAGGAGCTTGAAAAGTCAGCAATTACGCGTGAAAATCGTCTGAAAAAAGTTGCTGATATTATTGCGAAGCAGGAGTATGAAGCAGCCCATAAAGAGGTGATTGAGTATGATGAACAAGCCAAAATTAAAAATCATGAGATTATTAAACTACACTCAAAACTCACGGAGTTAAGAGAACAAAAGCTCTTAGTTACCCAAGAGTACCAGAACAAACTTTTAGAAGAGCTCACTACCAAACGTAAAGAAGCGACGATGCTAAAAGTAGAGATTAAGTCTATTAAGTTTAAACAGTCAAAACAACACCTTACTTCACCCGTGGATGGTTATGTGGGTAAATTGTTTGTGCATACGGTAGGTGGAGTGGTGACACCTGCTGAGAAGTTGATTACAGTTATACCAAAAGATGCACCTTTAGTTATTAAAGCAACTGTTTTAAATCAAGATAGTGGATTTATTAAAAAAGAGATGGAAAGTGCTATAAAAATTGATACCTTTGACTTTCAGAAATATGGAATGATACATGGAAAGGTTATTCACAAGGCGGATGATGCTATTGATGATGAGAAATTGGGACCTATCTATGAAATATATATTGAGCCAGAGAGTGATTTTTTAATGGTTAATGGAGAGAAGAACTATCTACGTGTTGGAATGAGTGTAACTGCTGAGATGAAAGTAGGGCGCAGACGTGTCATTGAGTTCTTTTTATATCCTCTGATTAAATATCTTGATGAGGGGATGAGTGTACGATAAGTACAGTAAAAATGATGAAAGAAAAACAAGCTATATTGATAGGAGGCCTACATAGGAGTGGGACTTCTTTTATTTTTAATATCATTAAAGAACATATGCTGATTAGTGGGCTAAGTAATACTGGAGAAATTGAAGATGAAGGACAGCATGTTCAATCTATCTATCCTAGCGCGCATAAATTTGGTGGACCTGGTGTATTCGCTTTTGCAAAAGAAGCATATATGGATGAAACACATTTGTTGGCCACTAATAAGAATGCAATAAAGATTTTTAAAGAATGGTCTCCATATTTGAATCTGTCTTTAGACTATTTTGTGGAAAAGTCACCACCAAATCTTATTAGAACCCGTTTTTTACAAGAACTCTATCCTAACAGTAAATTTATAATAATTTTAAGGCATCCTATAGCAGTAGCTTATGCAACTAAAAAGTGGAGTAAAACATCAATTCCTTCTTTACTGGAACACAGTTTAAAAGCGTATGAACTTTTTTATAAAGATATTGATTCTTTAAGTAATGTACATGTCATACGCTATGAAGAATTTATATTACAACCACAAAAGTCTGTAGATGCAATTTTTGATTTTCTTGGATTAGATTCTTATCAAATTAATGAAAATTTGTATGTTGATAAAAATAAAAAGTATTTTGAAATGTGGGAGAAGGATGTCTTTTGTAATGTTCCTCAACAGTTAGAAAGAAGAGCCAATACTTATGGATATAGTTTGAAAGATCCTATGAAATTATTAAATATGAATAATTCTCAAAGAAATGTAAACTCTACAATATCTGTTATTATTCCATTTTATAATACGCCACTATTTTTATTTATAGAGTGTATTCGGTCTGTTAAAAAATTAAGTCCTTTTGAAATAATCTTAGTAGATGATTGCTCTGATAATAGTGAACTAATAAAATTTGCAAAGAATACTGGATGTAAGTACTTACGAACACCTTATCAGTCTGGATTTGATGGTCTTCCATTTAATATGGGTGTAAAAGAGGCTAAGGGAGACTATATTTGTAGAGTAGATTCAGATGATATATTATTAGAACTACCACAAAGATTAGAGTACGACATTCACTTTGGTAATGCAGATAGAGTAAATATAAAAACACTGATATGTATAGAAGAGCTTATTTTGGCACCCCGAGCAATTTTAAATGCGACTATCATAAGAAGAGAAGTTCTTAATCAATTCACACTGGCAGAAGATCCAAATGTATATGGGGACATTTTAATAATATTACAACTTTTATATAATAAGTATAGTTTTGATGTGCATTCTAAAGTAAATTATATTTACCGTAATCGTGAGGGATCAATTCAAAATTCAAAATCACATATTCAGCATAGATTACGTTTAATTCAAACTGTTGCTAGATTCTGTTCATTAGAAGATATAAGTGCCAAAAATAGTGAGTACTACATGAAATTAGCCATGCTAAATTTAAAATATGGCAGTCAAAGTAGACAACATATTGATGAAGTTTTTACATAGTAAAACAATGGTCCTCTAGAATTACTTTACATTCTAAGTAACTTTTTTCTGCTTTTTTTAATATATCATTTGAAATATGTAGCTCTTGTTTTTCTTCTTTTTCTTGTGTGATTCTTTTTTCAAATAAACGCTTAGAACTATCCCCATGTAAAGGCTGCCCTGAATATTTATAAATATTATATTCTTCACGTATTGGAGTGTTTAACGATAAATAATTTTCTATAAAATTTAGTGTAGAACTTGTATTATCTAATAGATGTTCACTTTGGATAAAAAGTGAGCCTTGTTTAATTAGCCTAACATATTGAGTAAGCATAAGTAGGCGTTTTTCATAATAATATAATGCATATTGCTCATTTTGATAATTTTTCATGTTATTAATATTGAATGACATTTTAATAATACTTTTTAATGTTTGAGCAGGTTCTCTAAGTAAAAAAAGTGTTTTTACATTATTTGATTGCAATAGATTAAAATCCATAGAGTATTGATTATGTAATATTTTATCAAGCAAATAGGATGTAGATAGTTTTTTGTCATATGCAATGGAGATTTTAGATTTCATTTTTATAAGATCTTGATGAGAACGATAAGATTGATGCAATTCTGAATATCCAGAGATCTCTGGATGAGATCCTAATATATGAGAAAGTAAACTAGAATAACTTCTCATATGACCTAAAATAAATATATAGTTTTGTGGTGGATGCATGTTTATTACTTAATACACGTATCAATAATTTTTAATCCTGCCCCATCAGCAACATAAAGATATCTAGAATCACTCACCATGGCGCTACTCTCATGAACATAGATTTTCTCATCTTGTAACTTTGGTGCAGCGCGATTAGAAACATCTGTTAATGAGATCTCTCCTGTAAGTTTCCCAAATGAGTAGAGAGTATCACCTACTAAAGCAATACTATAATAATCAGATACCTTATCCGCACTTGATCCTAGAGATTTAATAATGGGCGCACTATTGATATCATATATATCTAATTGATCATCTCCTCCAGCATAGAGTGTTGAAGAACTATGTGTTAGATACCTTTTATCAGAGATAGTACTATTAACTTCAATAGGTGCTTCTCTATCACTAATATCAAGTAAATAAAGACCTGTACTACTTCCCTCAAAATAACTCTGTGCATAGAGTAAGTTATCCTCTTTAACAAAACTACCAAGAGAGAGATTAAACACACCAGGATCACCAATAGCACTTAAATCAATAGCTGAACTTTGAGTAAGCTCAAATGGATCAGAGAAGTCATAAATATAGTATCTTCCCTTTGATTCATTAAGATCAGCCCCAAAGTGAATATAGTTACTTTCAATAAAAATATCTTGAAAAATAATAAAGTAATCTATATTTGATACAATAGAGGGATTATCTATATTGGCAATGTTAATTACATTAAGTTGTTGAGATGGTGATGCTTGATCTGAGAGATAGGTAAATACTAGATCACCTTTTATTTTTGCTTTGTTGATACTACTGTTTAGTTGCATAGTACCTTTAAACTGAGGACTACTCTTGTCAGTAATATCAATGATATCTATACCATTGGAGTAGGCTAATACTAAGGTGTCACCATCAATGGAGACGTCACTACTAGAAGAGTTACTAAAGTAGGTTCCAACTATAGCATTAGGGATACACTTTTCTAAAACTTCCGGTGTTTCAATGTTTTCACCTAAAGGAGATATTGTATTGATATCTTGCTCTCCAGAACCCTCGCTGCATCCAAGTAATATTGATATAAGTGCTGTATAAAATAGATATCTCATCTTAGTATCCCTCATCCATAAATCTATAGTTTAATCCTAATGCTATTTGAGTATTAATCATATAATCAGCAATCCCATCAGTAGGGTGATTCCAGTTGATAATTTCATTAGAGAGAGCAAGCGAATATTCAAAACTATTGTAAGCATAGATAAGACCAATATCTGCACCAAATGATGTTCCTTTTGAGGAGAGGGTATCATTGTGTATTGCAGTGTAGCCGACTTCAAGATTTGCAAAAGGAAATATTTGATGATTGTTTTGTTTATATATATTCCAATATCTCATGTTCTCTTGATAAGCCAGGGAGACCTCTTTATATGAGATACCAGTACTTAGTTTGGAGTAACTCAGTGCCAACTGTAGACGAGAATTTTGCATAAATTCATTGTAGAAATTAAAATCTTTTCCTACTTTAAATTTAACATTATTTATGGTGTAATTGTAAGATTTTGAGCCAGTTTGATTAGAGAGAGTTTCGTTTGAAAAACCAGCTGAGAGTTCAATGCCCACGGTCATTAAGTTGTTTTGTGGGATTGTCTTCTCTTTAGAGAACAAAGAAGTGAGCAGTATGAATAAAAGTATGGAGATTTTAGTCAATATATGGCCTTGATGTATGGATAACTTATTTTCATTATTATAGTCGAATAAGTTTAAAAAATGTGATAAAAATTTATTATATTTTACTTTGATAGGATTAGTAAGTGTTTATAAATTGTATACAATAAGATACATATAGAAAAGTAATATTATTTGAGCCAGAAGCATTAAAGAGTAGTATTATTAGAAGATTAAATATATAACTTAACGAATGACTTGATATTAGTCTACAAGTGATAAAATAGTAAACTTATTATACCATCTGTTTTAATCTTATAAAGGAGGTACTAGCACATGAAAAAAATTGTTTTTAAAATAACAAAAATAACAATTAAAGATGATACTCGAATTGGTTCGATGTATTGTTTTAAAAGCTGTAGTGTAAATAATAACTAAACAAATTTGTTTTGATCAGAACAAATAGGTAGTGAGTCTTCTCACTATCTAAACAAATAAAAAAAAGAGAGATAATGGAAAAAACCTTAGAAATTGAATTAACAGAAAATACAATTTTAAATTTACCACAAAATTTGTTTTATAACAGAATTAATCATTATTTATTAGTCATTTCACAAAATACTGCAAACTGGATTGTATTATTCACTGAAGAGCAAGAAAAAATATTTGGATTATTATGTGAAAAATATACATTAGGTAAAGTTTCAGAACTTTCAAATAGTGAAGAAGATTTTAATTTTGTTATAAGTCAAATCATAGATAGAGATTTTAATGCCACTCAAAAAGTAGAATTTAATGCACCTCATAATGAAGGCTTATATATTTACCTTACAAATGATTGTAATCTAGCTTGTACCCATTGTTATATGTATTCAGGTAAACCTAAAATAGATGAACTGCCAAAAGAAGAATGGTTCAAAATTATAAAAAATGCACAAGAAAATGGAATTACAGCTATTACATTTACAGGTGGTGAGGTTTTACAATATAAAGAATGGCTTGAAATTATTAAATTTGCAAAAGAGAGTAATATGACAGTTACTCTTTTAACAAATGGTGTTTTATGGGATAAAGATAAAATAGCCAAAAGCAAAGAATATATAGATGAACTTCAAATTAGCCTAGATGGAACTGATGAAAATCAAAATGCAATAGTAAGAGGTAAAGATAATTTTCAAAAAGCCTTAGAGAATGTAAAGCTTTTCGTAAAAGCAGGTGTTAAAGTAGTTGTTGCCACTACACCAACACTTGTCAATGTTAAAGATATAGAAAAAACATATATCAATTTTGCTAAAGAACTTTTAAATGAATTGCAAAGTGAACATTTATATTTTAAAATTTCTCAAAAGTTGATTACAGGAAGAAAAGTACAAGCACTTATTAAAGATAAAGCAAAAGAATACTCTGCAATTACACGAAATTTAGCAAATTCTTTATATCCAAACTCAGATATAAAAAACTTTGTTAACAATATGGAAATAGGTACTGGATTAAAAAACTGTGGTTATGGTGGTATATCAATATCTAGTGATGGTAAATTTTTCTTATGTAATAGAGTTGAAGATATAGAGCCTGTAGCAACAAATAAGGATGATTTTAAAACTATCATAAAAAATGCAAATTATTATTACGAATGGTCTAGTGTAGATAATGTTATGCCTTGTATGAGTTGTGAAATAAAATATATTTGTGGTGGTGGATGTAGAATTGATGAATATCATTTTGCAGGTAAACAATCAAAGATTACAGAAACTCAGCCATTGATAAAAATTGATTGTACCGAAGAGTATAAAAATAGTATTTATGAAAAAATGATTGGTAGCATAAAATACACATATCAAGTAGATTAATATGAGATTTGTTTATATTCTATTAGATGATAAAATACAAATAGAGATACAACAAAATAGAAACAAACTCTCACCTTTTATACGCAACAAGAAAATGATTGCTAATTTAACACAAGACCTAATAAGCCAAGAAGATAAAATTATATTTCAATATATTAAACTATTAAATCAGACTCAACCACCTTATGAGATTTGTAAAGATTTTTTATCATTAGAGTTGATACAAATTATTAAAAGTAGTAATTTTATTTTTTCAAAAAAGAGTATTAAATCATCTCTTAAAAAATTAACTAGTTCTTCATCTCTTGATTTACTAGCATCAAATAAAAAATACATAATAATCTCTCCAAAAAGAATTAAAATTATAATAGATAGTTTTTTAAAAGAGAAAGTTTCTGTATCATTTTATTTTGAATTTGATGAGATAGAAAAAGATATACCAGTTAATTATAATATTGAAGTACCACTCATAAAATATCGAATATTAGCTATTATTGATAAAGAATATAAAAATAACTTACTTAATATATTTAACATCACAGTAAATAAAGATGCATTAAATACAAAATACCTTACGATAGATGAATTAAACAAATTAAAAGAAAATGAATTAATTAATATACAATATAAATCAGAATCAAAAAAACAAAAGAGTGTAGATTTCATTTCAAATACACTTTTTAAAATGAAAATATTTGATAAGAATGACTTATCCGATAAAGATTTAGATTTTTATTACAGTATGCTTGAGAACTATCTACAAAATAAAAATTATATTGACTATGATGATAAAATAATACTTTTTAGCGATGAAGATATTATTAAAGATATAGACAATCAAATATTATTAAAAGTTTTTTCATATAATTTAAATCAAGATATTAAAACTTTTATTGATAAAATTATAAATATAAAAAATTTAGTTGATAAAAAAGAGATGATTCATCAAATTAAATTAAATGGTTTTAATGCAATCCTTAAAGACTATCAAGAAGATGGAACACTATGGCTGTATAATTTATATAAGAATGATTTAGATGGTGGACTATTGGCAGATGAGATGGGATTAGGTAAAACAATACAAGTTGTCGCATTTTTATTACTTTCAAAAACAAAAAATAATCTAATTATTGCTCCCGCTTCATTAATACATAATTGGAAAAATGAAATATTAAAATTTACAAATATTAAAGATAGTGATATATGTTTATCTATTGAAAATAATAGTTTTATAACCATTTTATCTTATGAATATGCAAGAAGTAAAATTGAAATACTTCAAAAACAAAACTTTGATATATTGATAATGGATGAATCACAAAAGATTAAAAATCATAAAACACAAGTTTTTAATGCTATTGTTCAAGTTAAAAGAAGTTTTACTATTATTATGACAGGAACACCTATTGAGAATAGTTTAAATGACTTGTGGAATATGCTATTTGCGATCAATCCAAGTTTACATGACCTGTATACCAGTAAAATTCAACCTTTA
>JADGDM010000106.1 GCA_016744905.1 Sulfurimonadaceae bacterium
CGTCAGCAGTAGCAAGCTACTCTGTTACCGTTCGACTTGCATGTGTTAAGCACGCCGCCAGCGTTCATTCTGAGCCAGGATCAAACTCTCCATAATTGTGAAGCTAATTACTTAGCCTCTATATGTAAAGACTACCGAAGTAGATTACTGATCTTATGCCCAAGATTTAAAAATCATTGGCTATAAAATATATATAGTTTGTCTATTCATTTTTTGGTTATTACTAACTTCAAATGAAATAGACGGTTGTTTGTAAAAAAGTTAACTCTCTAACATTACGTTAGATGTTTCTCTTTTTAAATTGTGTCTGTTTATAAAGTTCTAAAATGATTACTCATCTTGTTTGAACTTACTTAGTTTTCAATGATCTCAAACGGCGTTACTCTCGTTCAGTAGGCTTCAACTCGAAGTCTCTGTGTCTCAATCTCTTGCGACTCATCGTTTGTGGATGGGAATTATAGGAGAAACGTTATCTAATGTCAAGTAGATATTGGGGGAATTTTGAAATTCTTTTTGTGGCGGGTCAAAAAGCCCTGTTTATAGGGATTTAAGCTTGTTACTTTTTCTCATTTTATACTTTCTACTCATAAATAGTTTCTACCTTATGCTTATTACATTAAAGTGCACCATTTACCCCCGATTTAATTTGCCTATATATAGTATGTTTACTATTGAGTTCAAATGTTTTGCTACACTTGCGCTTATAAATTAACAATATAAAAGGAAACTAATGAGTTTATACGACCGTGATTACGCAAGAGAAAGTGCGCACTCTTATGAGAGTGCTGATTCAAATATCATCTCTTTTGTAAAAGAGACTTACAAACTTTTCGCAGCATCTATGTTAGGTGGTGCAGTTGGAGCTTATGTTTCAATTCCTTTTGCGGCTGAGATTCATGCAATGTTCTGGCCACTATTTGCATTAGAAATTGGTCTTTTAATTGGACTACAATTTGTAAAACATAAACCAGGTATCAACTTAATGGTTATGTTTGGCTTCGTATTTATGACAGGTGTAATGTTGGCTCCACTATTGGCGCGCACATTAGGTATGTCTGGTGGTGGCGCAATTATTGGTAATGCCTTTGCAATGACTTCTGTAGTTTTTGCAGGTATGAGCTTTTTTGCTATTAAAACAACTAAAGATTTTACAAGTTATGGAAAGCCTTTAATGATTGCTTTGTTAGTCATTATCGCTTTTTCAATAGTAAATATCTTTTTAGGCAGCGCACTACTACATGTAATTATGTCTGGTGCTATTGTTGTTCTATTTAGTATCTTAGTTATCTATGATACTCAAAACATCATGCGTGGAGCTTATGAGACACCAATTGACGGTGCTATTGCACTTTATCTTGACTTCTTAAATATCTTTACTGCGCTGCTTCAACTATTTGGAATCTTCAATAGCGATGACTAATACTCTTTCACCCGAACTTTATCGGGTGGTAGATGCAAACCTTAACCGCCTAAAAGAAGGCATTCGTGTTATCGAAGATATAGCGCGCTACGTTAATAATGACAAACCACTCGCTTCAAAACTAAAATCTCTCAGACACCAAAGTAATTTTGGACAACTTCAAGATCTTTTAAAATCACGTGATAGTGAAAATGATGTTTTACGCTCAAGTACAAAGAGTGAAATGAACAGAGAAAATTTAGAAGGGATTATTGTTGCCAACTACAAACGGGCACAAGAGTCGTCAAGAGTTTTAGAAGAGATGATGAAGCTTTATGATGCAGAACTTTCTGAAAACTTTAAATATATTCGTTATACACTTTATACTTTAGAGAAAAATAACTTAATTACGAACGAAGAAATAGTACTTCAAATTCAAGGTGTTTAAATGGATACTCATTCATTAAACGCTTTGTCTCTTTAAAACTTAAAACATTACGTCCTGCACTTACCCCACTCTTTTTAATATAGCGAAACATCTCTCTAGTAGAATCAAACTCTAAAGCATAATTTTGTATTTCCAAGTTTTCGATACCCAGCGCGCTGGCTATCTCTTTAATCTCATGCGCACTTTTAAGTAGAGCATTGGTATTCGCTGTCTCATGTAGTGTTTTAAAGGTTCCAGAAGTAAATATGGCTAATGAAAAATCGATATTCAAGTTCTGAATAGATTTTAATACTGAAGTTAAGTCATCACTCCACTGTAGAGCTGACGCACTAAAGAGGTGATCTGAAACTCTTTGACCCAGTGGATGAAAAAGATTTTCATCATTAAAATCACCCAACATAGTTTCAACATTACTATTTTTTGGATGAAGTTCTAACATCTCAGCAGAAAAATCTACTGCTAAAAAGGAATCTAGCTCAAAATCGATCTTTTTATATAATGTTCCATTTCCACAACCTAAGTCTATAATATTTTTAGGTTTTACTTTTAAATCATCCAATAACTTCTGCGCTACCTTAGTTTGTATAACATTATACTCGCCATAATAGTGTGCATGTTTTGAAAATTCTGCGTGTGCACTCATCGACGATTCACTATTAATGAAAGAATAAAAAGAAAAAGAACTACTAAGACAATAGTTGCCCCACTGGGAATCGAATAAAAATAGGAGAGTAAAATTCCAACAATAACACTAAAAAGTGCAAATAATGTTGAGAGGACTATCGTCTTTCCAAAGCCCATTTTATACTGTAAAGCGGCAACGGTGGGTATTACCATCAATGCACCGATAAGCAATGTCCCTACTACACGTATAGACAGCGCTACAATAATTGCAGTGATACTCACTAGAAGAAAGTTTAATGCTTTGACTTTAATACCACTGACCTTGGCAACCTCTTCATCATAAGCAATAAAATATAGCTCTTTATAAAAACCTAGAAGTAAAAATAGTGCTATTGAACCAAAGATACTCATCACTATTAAGTCTTCTAAAGTGACCGAGAGAATTGAACCAAATAGGTAAGAAAATAGTGATGCGTTAAATTCACCTGCTACGGATACTAAAACAACCGCAAGCGCTAATGAGCCTGAGAGGAAGATGGCTAAAATAGAGTCAGAATAGATATTGAAATAGGAGCGTAAATACTCTATCAGCCATGCGCTAAGCAGGGCAACAATAACTGCCATCCAAAGTGCAGAAGTTCCTGTTAAAAGCCCTACAGCGACTCCAACAAGAGCAGAGTGTGCCAGTGTTTCAGTGATGAGTGAATAGCGACGTAGTACAATGAATGAGCCTGTAATAGAGGCTAAGATAGCAACGATAATACCTGCTAGGAATGCATAAATCATAAAGTCATATTGAAAGAGTTCTAACATCTACTTTTACCTTTAATGATCATGATGATGATTATGTACCAAATGGGCATCAATGCCATAAAGTTCACTCATCTGTGAACACGACAGTGCCTCTTTGGGATCATTACACGTGACGAGATTTTGATTGACAGTAAATAGTCGTCCAATATCATCCCCAATAACCCCTACATCATGAGTCACAAAGATAATACTTAACTGGTCTTTAGTATTTAGCTCTTTTAAAAGTGCGTAAAAACGTTGCTGTGAAACAACATCTACTCCAGTATTTGGTTCATCTAAAATAAGTAATTCAGGTTTTGAAGCCAGCGCACGTGCAATCATAGCGCGCTGGCGTTGTCCACCAGAGAGTGATCCAATAAGGCGCTCACTTAAATCAAGCACATCCATCTTTCTCATCGCTTCATAAACTGCCTGTCGGTCTTCATCACTCTCTTTGGTAAAAAAACCACGTAAAGCCGTTCGTCCCATTTTCACTACCTCTAACACAGTAGCAGGAAAGTTGATATCAACCTGGGTGACGCGCTGAGGGACATAACCAATTTTATGCCAAGCGCTAAACTTTCTTTGTGTCTTTCCAAAAAGTGCGATATTTCCAGAAGTCTTCTTTTCTAAACCTAGAAGCAGACGCATTAAAGTTGTTTTACCCCCACCATTAGGACCAATAAGAGCAATATAATCCCCTTTTTTTACCAAAAAAGAGATGTCTTCTAAAATATTCTGATGATTTAGCGTAAGATTTAAATTTTTAACCTCAATGACGGGTGCGTCAAATTTCATTGACATCCCATTGCATCTGTCATTTTTGCTAAGTTTAATTCCATAAAATCAATATAAGACTTTTTGTTTTTAGCATCTAAAGCGCTGATGTTTGCTAAAGATTGAAGATAATCAACTTTGGCGCCACTTTGTGCTGAAACAGACTGAACCATCTTATCACTCACGAAACGTTCATAAAAGAGTGTTGAAACGTTGTGCTCTTTAACGATGTCATTAATATGTGCCATCGTTTTTGCACTCGGCATAGCGTCGCTGGAGAGTCCACTAATAGACTCTACCTCAAAGTTATAGCGCGCTGAAATATAACCAAAGGCATTATGTGTCAGCACCAATATTGGATTCGCACATGTTTTTAGTTGCTTAATGTATTTTGATTTTAATGCTTCTAGCGCGCTGACATAATCTGTATAATTTTTTTCTAAAATATCTTTATCCATGATATTTAATTTTAGTAACTCAGCTTTAATGGTTTGCGCACTTAAAATCATATTACCTATATCTAACCAATAATGCGGATCAACTTCATTGTCTCCATGAGCATGTTCGTGATGATTTTCTTCAACATCATGTTCATCATGATCTTCATGTTCATCTGATTTCTTAAGTACATGAAGTTTTACATGTTTAGAGATATCGAGTGCATTAGATGCTAATATTTTACCTTTAATCCACGGCTCTAAACCTGCACCACTGTAAATAAACAGTGCGCTTTTTGAAATTTCAACCATACTTTTAGGTGTCGGCTCAAAGGCGTGTACATCTTGACCAAAGGGGATTAACATCTTGAGTTCTACTGACTCCCCCGCTAAGTGACTTACAATATCATGGAGTGCAAAAGTAGAGACCATTACAGTAGGCTTAGTCGTTATACT
>JADGDM010000042.1:0-17635 GCA_016744905.1 Sulfurimonadaceae bacterium
GTACGTGATGCATGGAACAAAGATGTTGATGGAGATAAAGGGGCGTATAGAGCGGCTTTTTTAAACAAGTCGACCATGCCCTCTTACAACCTAAGCAGTGATGTTGCGCTAAAACAGATCTTTATAGGTATGGGAACCTACATGATTACTGAGATGGCGGCAGATAGAATTTCTGCTTCACTACTTGGGCCAAATGAAGAAGAAGAACACTCATGTTTTTCTGACAATACACACCGTGACGTGGTTCAAGATTTTAAAGGTTTTGAAAACTTAGCGACTGGAAACTATGTGGGAAGAACCGCAGAGACAACCGTAAGTGGTTCAGGACTTTACACACTTTTAAGTGCAACACGTAAGGCTTCATTGATAGAAAAAATCACTGAGATTAATGCAGCGATGAAGATTATGGATGATATGGCAAAGGCAGAGCTTAGCCAGGGTGGAATGCACTATGATTATCAAATTCGTGGTGGTGATGAGGCGGCAAACATTCGTGATATCTCTTTCTCATTTGTAAGTATTGGAAATCTTCTTCCTATTTACAGTGAAGATTTAGGTCTTTAATATGCGCATCTCTCTTCTTACGTTAAGCACCTTAATGGTGCTGGGCTGTAGTAGTGATACGCAAGAAGTGGTGAAAAACTATGAAAACCTTGGTGGGAAGATGAGTGTTGAAGATGTCAGTAAACAAGCATTTTCAAAAGGAGTTGTTTATGAAGATAGAGATCTGCATGAGCAGTTTTATCAAGGACGACTCTTTTTCAAAACAGCTTGGGTAGAAGCACCCGCGTCAACCAAGGCACGTGATGGTTTAGGCCCACTGTTTAGCTCTATCTCTTGTCTGGCTTGTCATGTCAACAATGGGGGAGGGGGAGTGCTTAATAAAAAAGGTGAACTTGATCGTTCTGTTGTTTTAAGACTCTCAAATCCAAAAATAGAGCAAGATGCTGAAACTTTAAAAAAGGGTGGGTTTATGCCTGATCCTCATTATGGCGCACAGGTCAGTATCCGCTCCAACACCAACATCTCCGCAGAAGCCAAGACAAATGTCTCTTTTACGTATAAGAGACATACTTATAAAGATGGGAAAAGTGTAGAGCTACGCATTCCTCACTTCTCTTTGAGTAAACTTGCTTATGGCGCACTTGAAGATGGAAGTGTCATCTCTCCTAGACGTGCGCTCTCGATGGTCGGTTTGGGTGAGATAGAAAAAATACCTGAGCAGGATATTTTAAAAAATGTGGATGAAAAAGACAGTGATAAAGATGGTATCTCTGGACGTGCGAATTATGTTTATGACATCGTAACAGACTCTAGCGCGCTGGGTCGTTTTACATGGAAGGGATCTGCACCTTCAGTTTTACAACAAAGTGCGGCGGCTTTTAGTAATGACATGGGGATAAGTTCGCCTCTTTTTCCTCAAGAGAACTGTTCAAAAACACAAGAAGCGTGTAGAAAAGCCAACAAAAGCAGGGATGAGTTTGATATCACGAAAAAACGTTTAGATGCAGTGGCTTTTTATCTGCGTTCACTTAAGGTTCCACAACAACGTGAGACTTTAAAACATAGTGAAGGCGCTAAGCTTTTTACAACGCTTGAGTGTGTCAAATGCCACAAAGATAGCTTTACGACTTGTGATGGCAATACCATTCACCCATTTAGCGACTTTTTACTGCATGACATGGGTGAAGATCTTGATGATGCAAGAGCGGAGTTTTTAGCCAGCTCTAGTGAGTGGAGAACGCCGCCACTTTGGGGTCTTGGTCTGAGTAAAAAGTTAAACTCTTTGGTGAGCTTTTTACATGATGGACGTGCGCGCAGTATTGAAGAAGCGATTCTTTGGCATGGTGGAGAGGCGAAAAGCTCTAGAGAGAAGTTCAGCGCGCTGAGTGTTGATGAACGTACAAAACTATTGGGTTTTTTAAACTCAATTTAGGAGAATATATTGATAAGATTTTTAGCTTTACTTTTTAGTGTCTTACTGTTTTTTACAGCCTGTGATGACAATGCCTATGATGGCACAGGTTTAAAATCAGGCAGCACAGCCACACCCTTAGATGGAAATGTTTTTGAAGCCCTTCAAACACAGATACTCTTGCCCAACGTAGAGCAAAACATACAAGAGGGTGAACTGCTTTTAGCGCACCTAAAAGTACTTCATGACACAGTAGACAGTGTCAATCTTCTCAAAACGCAAACACAGTTTAAAATTTTTATGCGTTCTTGGAAGAGAGTAGAAAGTGTTTATATCATCAAAGATTATGACAATGAGATGATTACGGTACGTGATTATAATGATGTTTTTCATACCCACACCGTTGATGCTATCCCCAACTCACTCAGACAGTTTATGAACAGTGACAGTAACGACTCTAGCGCGCTGAGTGAAATTGTTAAAAATATCAATGCTTTGGAGTTGATCTTTTATGGTGAAGAGTCTAATGAGAGTGTTATTTTAGAGTCACTTCAAGAAAAGAGTGCGCGTCGTGTGATGGTGGCTGAGTTTATTGTTGAAAAAATGTTGGAGCGCGCTGGACTGATGCGTGTTTGGTACGCTGGGCATAAAGAGTTTTATAGTGATGATGAGGCTTCGGTTGATTCACTGTTAAATCTTTTAATTGACAGTTCAAACAAACTCAGTGAGTGGCGTATTGGTGACGCCGCTGGTCTAACCAACCAATACAAAGACGATCTTGATTATAAACGTTTAGAGTACTATAAATCTCATCTCTCTTTAGAGTCTGTCATCGCTATCTTAGAGTCGCATAAAGAGGTGATGGACAGTGATGATTATTTGGATTTTGGTGACTTTGCACTGGCACACAACGCCGAGAGTGAGACGATCTATACGCGTGAGACCTTATCGAGCGCGCTGAGTCTGGCACGTTCACTCTCTCGCGAATTAGAGACTAGTGTAGCCTCTTCTGAAGTGAAAGAACTTTATGAAGCCTTGCGTAAACTACACTTTGCGTATTATGAGTCTTTGATCAACGCGCTTGATCTAACGGCTAAAATCATCGAGGCTGATGGGGACTAAATGTTAGGGTTTGATTATCTAATCAACGAACATCAACGAATCTACTGGCTCTACTTACTCAGCGCGCTACTTCTTAGCGCGCTGTTTATCCATCAACATAAAACATATAAAACAGTGCTTTTTGATAAAAATATCTGGCTACATCCTTCTGCTAAACTTGACTATATCTTCTTTTTTATTGCGTATATTATTAAAGTTTTGATTATTGTTCCTCTTCTTTTTTCAGCCAGTGAAGTAACGATGTGGACGATAAAACTCATACGAGAATTTGCCTCGTACCACGAGCCACTCTCATGGAATAAAACCAGTATCACACTGCTGTATACCTTTACCCTTTTTATGCTCAGTGATCTGACACGCTACTGGCTTCATAGACTCATGCACCTTATCCCTTTTTTATGGAAAATCCACCGTGTTCATCACAGCGCGCTGGTGCTCACCCCGATCACCTACTACCGTGTTCACCCACTAGAGAGTTTTCTATTTGGTCTACGTTACGCACTCAGTGCAGGGGTGGTAAGTGGAGTGTTTATATACTTCTTTGGTGCGCGCTTAGGCATGAGTCAAATCCTTGGTGTCAACGCCTTTATCTTTGTCTACTCCATCCTAGGTGCCAACCTAAGACACTCCCACATCCCCTTTCGTTTTGGAAACATGGTGGAAAAAGTATTTATCTCCCCATACATGCACCAGATCCATCACAGCAAAGAGGGTGTAAATAAAAACTTCGGTGGTGTACTCTCCATCTGGGATGGTCTGTTTGGAAGTAGGGAGATTAAAAAGATAGAACGTTTGGAGTTTGGGTTGAAGGAGCATGAAGATAAAACACTTTTATCTCTATTTTTTTTACCTTTTCGTTAATTTACATTCAGTGGTTAAACTTGACTAGACGTACGATATTAGGTACTATTATAAAAAGGATTGATTATGACAAAAGTAATGACAGTTAGTCAAGCTAGAACAAATATTTATAAACTAATGGATGAAACTGCCCAAACACATCAACCTATTATGATTACTGGAAAAAGAAATAATGTTGTAATGCTTTCAGAAGAAGATTGGAACGCTATAGAAGAGACTTTGTTTCTAAATTCTATACCAGGTATGGCAACTTCAATAAAAGAAGCTATGAATGCTCCAAATAGCGAATTTAGTGAAGATATTGAATGGTAGCCTACAAAGTTACCTATTCAAAACATGCTTTAAAAGATGCCAAAAAGCTCTCTTCTGCCTCTTTGGACACAAAAGCAAAAGAGTTGATTGAACTTATTAGAAATAATCCATTTCAAAAACCACCTCCATATGAAAAACTGGTTGGAAATCTAACTGGTTCATTTTCACGTAGAATAAATATTAAACATCGAATAGTTTATGAAGTTATTGAAGATGAAAAACTTGTTAGAGTATCTAGAATGTGGACGTATTATGGAGAATAAAATATTTGCTCTAACTACCACCCTTGGATAAAT
Organism: Sulfurimonadaceae bacterium; assembly: GCA_016744905.1. Classification (GTDB taxonomy): domain Bacteria; phylum Campylobacterota; class Campylobacteria; order Campylobacterales; family Sulfurimonadaceae; genus BB10. Next base: position 4,507 of record JADGDM010000042.1, read on the forward strand.
ACAGATGTGAATTGTTCTAGTCAAGTAGAATGTAAAAGCGGAGATTTACTCACTGGGGAGTAGTTTAAGGGAAAGTTGGAAGATATTTAGGTGTTACAAGTGGTTTAATTTTTCAGATAAAAACTAACTATAAATTAAATACCTGACCCCTAGTTTTTGACCCCTAGTTTTATCTACTGTTTTACCACACAAAGGAATAAAGACTCTACTGTTTTTTTGTAATTTAAGTAGTGGAAAAAACCTCAATAAAAGGTTATTTACATCCTCCATATGAAAACCAATATCCTTTGTTTCCCATAGGTTGTGCCAATAATCTGCTTTCATGTTTTTACCTTTTTTCATATTTAATTTTTTGGAATTGTACTATGTTAAGAATTTCTTTTGGAAATGATAACCGATTTTTTTATAACCTTCTTTTTCCCAAAACTTATTACCTTCTTCGTTATGAACGTAGCAGTTTAATTCATTTCCAACACAACCTATTTCTTTAGAGTAATTATCAATATAATTCATTAGTTTAGTACCTATACCACTACTTTGGTATTTAGGTAATACAATTACATTGTCTAGCTCAATGTGTTTACCTACATAATATTTGATAAGTGTCCAAATTCCACATATTCCAATCAATTCTTTGTCATCGTATATACCAATACATTGGTAATTTTGTTTAACCATTGCACTAAGTCTTTCTTTTAATGTTTCTTCTGAAATATTACTATGTAGTAGTTGTAGGAAAGGGATAATTGAGTGTATATTTTTACTATCAATAAAATTAAATGTAATCATAGTTTTAATCCAAAGGTTTTTCTTCTATGATTATATCTTAGAATGAGTTTTATCGAATTGAAATTTATTAGCAAGATTCGGATTGTGAAAATTTACTGATAACTATATAATTATAAAAAAAAGGGGTCAAAAAAAGGGGTCACAAAAAAAGGGGTCACATAAAAAGGGGTCAAAAAAGGGGTCAAAAAAGGGGTCAGGTATTTAATTTATAGTCAAATTATGCTATACTAATTACATCATAAAAAATGGGAATGAGATATAGAAATGCCAAGAAAGCCAAGAGTAGAATATCCAGGGTATCACCATATTATAAACCGTGGAGTTGCCCGAGGAGATATCTTTTTAAAAGATGATGACTTTAATAAATTTTTAGAAATACTTGAGCATACTCGCAAGACTTATACTTTTGAAGTTCATTCCCTTTGTTTAATGACAAATCATTATCATTTACTGGTCGAAACAAAAAGTGAAAACTTATCACTCTTAGCACGACAGATCAATTCAAAATACGCACAATACTTTAATAAAGAGTATAAACGAGTTGGCCCTTTATGGCAAGGGAGATTTAAAAGTTGGTTTGTACATGACGAAACTTATTTGGGCACCTTATCTAGGTACATAGAACAAAATCCAATAAAAGCACATATGACACAAAGTATAGGTCAATATAAATGGAGTGCTTCTACATTGCTCTTTGATAAGAAATTCAAAAGTCTTTTTGAACATAGTTTGTTAAATGATAAAATAATATTTTCAAGTCTAGATAAGCTGCTTGAAGAAGATGAAATAGCTACTTTACAAAAACGTATGAACGAAAAATATAAACGAAGTGAAGAGGGCTTGATAAAACAAAAGCAAAAACCATTATCAAAACACTTTAAAAAGATTAAAGATTTAAAAGACAGAAATGATAAGATTATGTTAGCTTTAAAAGATGGTTACAGCCAAGGGGAAGTTGGAAGGTATTTAGGTGTTACGAGTGGTTTGATTTCTCAGATAAAAACTAACTATAAATTAAATACCTGTATTAGCATCAGATAATTCCTAAAAAATAGAAATTTTTGTTTACCCACAACTTAGAGAAAACCCTTTTTATGGAATCAATATAAAGTTGGGAATTATAGACTTTTCTATCTTATAGAAGATGATAAACTGATCATAGCTGTAGTTGATTTTAAACACATAACAAGAATAGTTACACTAAAGGATATCTAATTTCATGTCTCCCGTAAATCCAACAAAAATCATGACATTTACATCATCAAAAGAACTAGAGCAGTGGCTTAAGTTGAATCATACTACTGAAAGTGAACTGTGGGTGAAGATATTTAAAAAAAAGAGTGGGGTTGAGAGTGTCACTTGGGATGATGTTGTCATCGAGATTTTGTGTTGGGGTTGGATTGATGGCATCAAGAAGTCTATTGATGAGCAAGCTTATCTTCAAAGGATTACTCCAAGAAAAGCGCGAAGTAATTGGTCAAAAAGAAATAGAGATCATGTGGAGCGTTTGATAAGCGAGGGTCGAATGATGGAGTCAGGACTTGTGCATGTAAAAGCTGCCAAAGCAGATGGTCGGTGGGAGAACGCTTACAGAACAAGTGAGATGGAAGTAGCAGAAGATTTTTTAACAGCACTCGAGACCAATCCAAAGGCCAAGCAGTTTTTTGAAACGCTTACTAAGGCAAGTCGATTTGTTATCGCTTATGGATTAATAAGTGCAAAGAAACCCGAAACCAGAGAACGACGATTTTTAAAATACATGGAGTCGCTTGTCAACGAAGAAAATCCGAAATAAATACACTCTTATTCTTAGCGTTTATATAAATTCTTAGCAAACATTAAAAACACTATACCAAATGAGGTGATGAAGGCGGTCACGTAAAGTGTCATGTCATAGTTGGCGTACTTCTCAAAAAGCGCCACACTGTACAGTGGCGCGCTCACTTGTCCGATGCCATACGCCGCTGTCATTGCACCCATAAATATGACAGGATTTTTCCCCGCCAGTTTTCCTCCATGATGCATAAAAAGAGCGACGTGACCTATGAAGGTACTTCCATATAGCGCACCACTTAAGATATTTAAGCTTATGGTATTTGTCATTGTGGGGATGAGAATGCCTATTATTTGAAGGATAAATGCGATGATGATCATATTTACACTGCCATATTTTTGTGCCAGTCTCATCCAGATAATGGCAGAGGGGATGCCTGCTAGTCCAACAACCAACCAGCCAATATTTCCAAAACCTTCGAGTCCTGGTAGGGAGTTGATGATGTCAGGAAAAAATGTTGCCTGAACTACAAAACCTACACCTGCTGTAAAGTAGGCCAGTATAAGCAGTATGACATAGGGGGTAAACATTGATTTTGAGATCTTGTGTTTAGGGGCGTCTTTTCTTAAGGCTTTATCAAAAGAGAGTATGTATACCGTGTAAAATGCGATGAAAAAGCCAAAGAGAGTGAGCACCATCCATGCATCACTCCATGAGCCGTGTTTGAGGCTGTATTGGCTGATGAGTTCGCTGATGGTTATACCAAAGCCGATACCGCTAAAGTGAATACCCATCGCCTTTGTTTTGTCTGCGTAGTCGAGCTTTATCATAACGATGGCACTTCCAACTATGAGCACCATTGCACTTCCAAAACCTGCGACAATGCGTGAAAAAAACCATAAAGATTCATGGGTCGTAGTAGCGAGGATGAAGGTGGTGACAATGCTGAGAGCGATGCCTATTCTAAAAAGCGTTACCTTCGTGTTAATATCTTTTATAAATATACTCACAATAGCCCCACTCAAATAGCCTGCAAAATTAAAAGAGGCAAACAGACCTGCATTTTTAATACTCAAAAAATCATCCAGCATGGCAGGTAAAAGAGAGGTAAATGCAAAACGAGCAATCCCAATACCTATGATAATTGAGAGTATTCCTGCAAGGAGAATATTACTATTTTTATTTTTGTTGAGTAGGTCTAATGACATCTTAAAGTGGCCTCTGTTGGCGTTGTGATTTATTTTTGTTATTTTAATAAGATAATCTTTAAATAAGTATGCTCTTTTTCTCTTCTATAAAACTTTCAGAATAATACTAAAATCTATTGATAATTAATATCAATTACATTATAATACTGATAATAAGTATCAGGATTAATTAGAAATGAAAAAAATAGTTTATAGCATGGCACTACTCTCACAGCTTTCCTTCGTTCAAGCGGCTGATGATGTAGAGGCTAAGTTGGCACAGATGCAGGCTCAGATAGATGAGATGCGTAGTGAAAATGAAGAGACTCAGATGAGTTTGATTGATGAGATGAGTACCTTAAGTGATGAGATATTTTCGCCACAAGGTGAGTATGAGAGTGTAAGTTCACTTGGTATGGCGGCGTCGAAAGTCTATCACTCTAAGTCGGTGGTTTCTTTAGGTGGTTATGGAGAGTACGGTTTTAGAAAGTTTAATGACTACAAAAACACCTCCAGCGCGCAGTACAACGCAGACCAAAACAAGGCACAGACCAATGTGATTCGTTTTGTTCCCTACATCGGTTTTAAGTTTAATGACTGGATCATTATGAATACTGAGATCGAGTTTGAAGATGGGGGAGCGAAGACAGTTGATGATGGTAAAAATTATAAATACGCCATTGTTGAATTTTCATACCTTGACTTTCTGTTTTCAAAAGAGTTGGCTTTAAGAGTAGGGCATATCTTAGTGCCTTTTGGACTGACAAATCTTAACCATGAACCCGTGGCGTATCTGACTGTATCACGTCCTACGGTAGAGACTTTTATCATCCCCTCAACTTGGCACACCAACGGAGCACTGCTTTTTGGAACGCTTTTTGAGGACTTTGAGTATTACCTAGGAACCATCAGCGCGCCAGATGCGACAAGATATGAAGAGGGACGTTTTGTTCAGCTCGGTCGTCGTGGTGCGAAACAGATAACAGATGACTTTGGAATTATCGGGCGTTTACAGTACAGCGTGATGAATGGTTTAGATGTTGGAACGTCGGCGTATTATAGTAACACAGGTGACGCCATCAGTGTGACGCAAGAGGCTTTGGATGTACCTGTGGGTATGGCAGAGATTCATGCTTCGTATAAAGATAAGGGTTTTGATATTCAGACCTTGGCTGTTTATGGAAAGATGGGCGATGTCGAAGCACTCTCAACACAGTTGGGAAAACAGCTCTCTTCAAATGTGTATGGAGCGTATATGACTGTGGGTTATGATGTTTTACACAGCTTTGATTTTACGCAGCGCGTCATGGCTGTTGCAGAGTATGAGTACCTAAATATGGACGTTAAAGATGAGTCCAGCGCGCCACTTCAAAATCGTTTTAGTGAGTACACCCTAGGTGTTTCATATTTTCCTGATCCTAAGGTGGTGGTGAAAGCAGATATTTGGATGAGAGATTATAACAGTGAGAGTAAGTTAGCAGATGAGCATGCGTTTGAAGCACAAATCGGGTTTATATTTTAATCATGGAGATGAAAATGAAAAGTACAAAAATGAAAAAGATAGTCGTAAGTTCAGTAGCGATAGCGGTGTTGATGTTGGGTTGTGAAGAGAGTGTAAAAACTGTAGTTGAAACAAAAGAAGTTGAAAAATCACTCAGCGCGCCACAGTTAGGGGAGTTACTTTATAAAGATAGAACTCTTTCACTGCATCAAAATATGGCGTGTGCAACTTGTCATGATCTAGAGCATGGTTTTGTGGATGCACGTTTTGACAGCGCACATGGTGGCATCGGTAACCGTGTAGATGGGGCACTCTCTGAAGGCAGTGACAATTTTGCACTCGGTGGAAGAAATGCACCAAGTGCTGGATATGCAAAGTTCTCACCTGAGTTTCATTTTAATACAAACGAATCACGCCACGTTGGTGGACAGTTTTGGGATGGCCGTGCTAAAGATCTACAAGCGCAAGCGAAGGGCCCTTTTTTAGACACCGCAGAGATGATGATGCCCTCTGCTGAAGCGGTGGTAGATCGTGTGATGGAAAATGATCTCTATGTTGAGAGTTTTAAAACACTTTATGGTTCTGATATCTTTGAGGATAAAGATGAAGCATATGAAAAAGTAGCTCAGAGTGTCGCAGACTATGAGTCAAGTGAAGTTTTTACGACGTACAGCTCACGTTATGATAAATATAAAGATGGCAATGATAGTGCGCTGAGCAACTTAGAAAAAGAGGGTATGTTACTCTTTTTTGCCAATGATAACGTCTCATGTAAAAACTGTCATCAGTTAGATGAGTCACCAACAGCTAAACATGAACTTTTTACCAACCAGATGTACTCAAATATAGGAACTCCTCAAAATATTTCAGCGCTTAAGGTTAAATTTGGTGACGCAATGAATCCAGCGGATCATATTGATCATGGGCTTTTTGGACGCTCAGATATCGCTGACTTTAACATCACAGCAGCGCAAGATGGTTTTGTAAAAACGCCAACACTTCGTAATGTTGCTGTGACTGGACCATATATGAGTAATGGTGTTTTTAGTGATCTTCAAACAGTTTTAGAGTTTTACGATCATATGAGTGGTTCAAATGGTGATCATCCATTAAACCGTGAAACAGGTGAGGCTTGGAATGCACCAGATGTGAACACTACTATTGATACAGAAGATTTAAAAATAGCAGATGGAATGAATGATGCAAAAATCCATGCTATTGAAGCATTTTTACGTACTTTAACAGATGAAAAATTTGAGTATCTTATGCCAAGTTTTAGAGCTGCACCATAAGCTAACGGCGCAACTATGAGTAGAGGAGAGTTCCTCTACCGACTTAGTCTGTGTTGATATCTCCTCAGACATCTTATTTTCCTAGCATGTACAGCCGTTTGCATCGATCAGTTCATCTTTGCCACGTAGCTCTTTGTTTATGATGTTTATCATTGTAATTCCTTTATTGATAATAGATATCATAATTATAGGGCAGTAAACTTAATCTAATATAATAATGATAATCTTTATCAAATAATAAAAGTGTATTTAGAATGATATACTTCGGTATGAAATTAAAACAACAGATATTATCTTTACTGACCGCTTTACTGTTCCTCTCTTGTGCAAATCCATCAACACCTTTGCTTTATCATATTGACAGCTCAGAGCATGTTTACTCTAGCGCGCTGGCTCAAGAGGTCTCTATGGATAAGATGATTGATTATTTGGACAGTGTGCCTGTATTGTTTGTGGGGGATTATCATGATTCTAATAAGACACATGACTTTTTCAATGAACTGCTTATCAAACTTGCACAACGTGGTTTTAAACTTCATCTGGCAAATGAGTGGTTTACTCCTTATGATGATGAAATCCTTGCGCGTTATGTCCATGATGATATCAATATATCTAGCATGATGAATAAGACAGAGTTTAAAAAACGTATCTATTTTGATGCAAATCTTTCAACCCCTCTTTATGAAACTATAAAGTCTCACCGTGGCGAGCTTTATGGGATAAATATGGATAAAAATATGCGTAAAAAAATCTCGCTCAAACAAGAACAAAATATGAGTGTTGAAGAGTTGTCGTTTTATAGCGCGCTGGAGTTAGATGTGGCAGCCCATAAAGCTCTGGTCTCTCCATATTTTGCCCATTGTGAACTGTATAAAAAGAAAAGTGTTGAAGCGTGTAAAGAGAGGATGTATAGAGTTCAAGTAGCGTGGGATTCGTACATGGCGCAACAAAGTGTTAAACTCTCCAAAGAGGTTTTAAAAACGCCAAAAGATAAACTGATAGTGTTTGCAGGAGCGATGCATATGGAGTATGGTTTAGGAATTCCCCTGCGTTTTTCAAGACTCAGCGCGCTGGACTTTAAAATCATCACCAATTATGCCCTTGAAGAGGAAGAAGAAATGACCCTTCCTCTCGGTTTGGCTGATTTTATTTATATTTATAAATAGAGCGTATTGTATTAAAAAGGTTTTGTTGTCTGATTTAGCCAACTTACCCTTTTGCAAGCAGCCAATTGTGCCAGATCTTCTAATTCCAAATCTAATTTTTGCTGTTGTTTATCATTCCAAGTCGTATCCGCTTCTTTCCAAAAATTTAAAACATTTAACTGTTTCGCTTTTCTATCTGCTTTCAATTCTACTCTTCCTATAAATTTATTGCCTTGCAGTAAGGGATACACATAATAGCCCCATACTCTTTTCTCTTTTGGTACAAATATCTCTATCTTATAATCAAAGTCAAATATACTTTTTAGTCTTTGTCTATCTCTGATAGTTGGATCAAATGGATTGATTATCTGTATTTTAGAGGTGTCTTTTTTCAAATTGGCGAGTCTGGTTTCTATATCTAAGGGTGCAAAGCTTTTTATGAGTTTTTTATTATTATCTTCCCATTGCAGTTCTATCAAATTTTCTCTATTATTTTTAATCCAACTGTTGACCTCTTTTATACTCAACGAACCCCAGAAGTTTTTTATATCTTTTGCACTTGCTACGGACATTTTTTCTAAGGCTTGGCTACAAAGCCAGTCTATCTGCTCATCCTCTAGTACCTCTGTTTTTAAGATATTATCAGGGATGATATTTTCACTTAAATCATAGTACTTTCTAAAACTTTTTCTGTATGCGGTACTCAGTATTCCACAATACCACATATAGTCCAGTGTCGTTTTATGCGTAGAACTTTTAGTATCAAAATCACTTGAATGCAGGGCGCCTTCATTTTTAAGTCTGTCTAGAATATTTTGAATGCCTTTTTCATCTAAAATATCTTTATAATATTTTGATTTATCAAGCCTCTCTTTGATACGTTTAAAATGCCCCCTCCAATAGGGATAGAACTCTATGGGTATGACAGAAGCATCATGGGTAAAGTGTTCAAAAATATTCCCTTTTTCTAAAAGTAACTCATCGAGCATATGTTCTTTATATTGTTTATTTCTTGACCACAATATATGATGATGTGCTCTGGTGACATTTTGTATACTGTCGAGTTGAACAAAACCAAGGTCTTTTATAATTTGTAAGAGATCAAGCTTTTTATTGTCAGTACGTTGAAGACCATGAGACTTTAACCATAAAAGCCTCATATCATGGTTAGAAATTTTTATCATTAGTGTAAAAATTTCAATGAATCTAAGTGCTGTTTTATGTAGGGATTATTATTCTTAAGTGTACATTTAAACATCTCTACGCCCTCATACTCCCCTATACTCTCTAAATTGTTTTCAATCTCTTTTAAAAACTTAATAGTTTTTTGACGTTTTGTCTCAAAGTTCTCTAGTCGATCATGATAAAAAGAATTAGAGATACTGGAGTTGGAGGCTAAAACTTGACCCTCTTCACCAACACCATGACAAGAGGTGTCGACTAAAATATCCTCGTAAAATGGAGTGACAGGATAGAGTCTACATGCAGGGGGTCTTTCTGTGTAGATAGAACATTTGTTTTCTAAAAAATATCGACATTTTTGTTCATCAGCACTGAGTCTAATCAGTGCGCGTAGTTCATTATCGATAAAGCTAAAAATAATAGGAAAGTTTTTATAAACATCTTCAAAATCGTCTAAGATAAGTGGGGTGAAGTGAAACCGACTTCCATCGCAACAGTGGGATTCACAGCCTTCACATGAATTGAATTTTATACTCTTGATGGTAGTGATACTGAGATAGTTATTCATGATATTCTTTTTTGATAACTTTAACTAAAATAAGTATAAATTAAAGTATAATTTCCATACTTATACCGGAGATAATATGAAAAAACTTTTATTACCATTATTAGCCACTATAGCATTACTTCAAGCAGATAATAATGTTACAGATATTAATACTTTCCACAAAGAACCTTTTTGGGGCGTAGGTATGTCTCTTCGTGTGGCTTCTGTTCCTTATCAGACAGAGGAACGGGTTGTGGGTAGTGTGGTTCCACTCTTTTACTTCCATAATGATTATATTTTTATGGATGGTATAGAAGGCGGGATTAAAGCTTATGAGGACGATAGGTTTCGTCTTTCTGCGGTGACAAAACTTCGTTTTATTGACATTCCTTTTCAGTATCAAAATGAGTTTGGTGGAGCCTCTGGTGATTTTGGAGCAGAGTTCCGTTATCGGTTTTTTGGTGAGAACTATGTTTACGCTGATGTGATGAGTGATCGTGATTTTAGAACGTATGCTGATATCAAATATAAAGGGTTCTTTGAATTTGGAGAGTTTGATATTATCCCAAGTGCGGGTGTTATGTTCAAGTCTCAAGAGTTTAATACTAATTATTATGGATTGAATCGTGAAGATGTTAATGCAGATGCTTCAGTTAATGCTGGTCTAAAAATGCGCTATCACGTAGGGAGTAACTTCTATGTTATCGGTTCAGCCGAGACAACTTGGCTAGATAACAGTGCGAAAAATGCAGAAATTATTAGTGAAAACCGTCAAAATGAATTTTACGCCGGTATCTCATTTTTTAATGAAAAAGAGCATCAGTTTAAAAGAGATCTGAAATCAAAAGACTTTATTCGTATTGCGGCCGGATTAGGAACACCTTCTGATATTGGTAGTGTTTTAAAAATGCAAGCAAGAAACGATGAATATAGAAACAAACTTTTGTTGGCCTCTTATGGTTACGCACTGAGTGATACACTTTTAACACTGCCAATTAATGTTTATTTAATTAGTAATATTGTCTATCATCTACCTTCAGAAGTACAAAACTCACTACTTGAACTCTCTTTTGGATTTAAGGGTTACTACACTTTACCTCTACCATTTTCATTTCGTATTGGCTTTGCAGAAGGGATGTCTTATATCTCAACGCCAACCTACCTAGAGACGCAGGACTTAACAGGTAATGGTTATAAAACCAGTAACTTAATGAACTATCTTGATGTCAGTTTTGACACAGAAGTAGGGCAGTTTTTTAACTCTAAAAATGAGTATTGGCTAGGCTGGGGTGTCTATCACCGCTCATCTATCTTTGAAAGTGCTGCACAATTTGGACGTATCAAAGGTGGTAGTAATTACCAGATGATATTTTTAGAAACACATTTATAGAAAAGGCGATATATGTACAAAATTTTATTTATATTAGGACTTCTTTTATCAAATCTTAGTGCCAATGAAGAAAATAATGAATCTAAGCTGGCGATTAGAGGGGTTGGTGCGATTGTGAGTTATGGTGAAGGCAGTGGCTTTTTATATCGTAGTTATGGTGAAAGTTACTATATTCAACATGCTGGTTATGCATTAGGATACAAAGATCAGGGTAATGCAGATATATCTGTTAATTATGGGCTCTCTTATGGTAAATATCTCTACTCTCCAAGGGCTTCTTATTATCATATGAAGGCGGTTTTAGGGCTAGACCTTGGATACCACTATAGTGAAAGCACGTATGATAATTACACTTATGATGAGACAACAGGGTTCTCTACAGTGAGTGGAGTGACCCATGATATATATGAAGATAAGTTCGCCATACTTAGTGGGGGATTTGGTATTGAACTTGGTCAACGAGAGATGCACAGTGTGATGTTGTCTTTAGAACTACTGTATATGTTTAGATATGAGGGAAAAGAGAAGTACGGTTTCTATCCAAGTGGTGGCGCTTCAGTACTGTTTAACTTCTAAAACTGTGGTAGAAGTGCAAAATAGATAAAGGGTGGATAAATAACCACCGATAGAAAAACCATATAGGGTTGAATCTTCGTCTCTAAAACAAGTGCCATCTCAGGCGAAACATCTTGTTTGTTGAACACCATATCCATCATCACAAACTTTAAACCCACATCAACGGTTTTGATAAATACATAGGCCAGTGAAGCCACTGAAGCGTTGGTAATCACAGCTAAAAAAAGTGCAAAGTAGAAGTTTGGATGCATGATTAAAAATAGAAAGATGTTTTTTTGGTAGATTTGATGCATTTTACTTAACATCTTCAGCATGTTTTCATCTTTTTGCCAAGAAATCTCAAAAAGCTCCAAAGTGATGGAGAGTAAGATTAATGTTACTAGTAGCTCCATTAGGCGTAGATACTTTTTCTATCTTCTTTGGCGGTGTATTGGTAAAATACTTCTAATATATGATCGAAATTTTTCACAAATGCTTTCACAACCTTGGGAGAAAAGTGTTTTCCTGATTCAGACTTAATATGTTCAATAGCCTCATCACTGGACCAGGCTTCTTTATAAACACGCTTAGATACTAAGGCATCAAAAACATCTGAAATTGCAACGATTTGCGCACTTAAGGGGATGTCTTCACCTACAAGACCTTGTGGATAACCAGTCCCATCATAGCGTTCATGATGAGAGTATGCAATCTCCATGGCTACGGTACCCATTTTTGGTTCATCTCTAAAAGTGTGAAGTAAAAGATTTAACCCCACGGTTGGATGCTCTTTAATTATTTCAAACTCCTCAACGCTTAATTTTTCTGATTTGTTTAAAATAGCATCAGGGGTATGAATTTGACCAATATCATGTAAGGCAGACATTTTAGCAATAAGTAAAACTTCATCTTCTAGTAGACCTAAACCTCTTGCTACAACAGCGCTATATTCTGTCATACGTTTGATGTGCGAACCTGTCTCCAAACTTCTTGACTCAGTGACTTCACATAAAAGATTGATTATCTCATCATCATAGTTTTTTCTCATCGTGTCAAAAAGATCTAGTGACTCTATGTTATGGTAGATACGCGCATAAAATTCATCTCTTGAAAAAGGTTTTGTGATGTAATCATTGGCTCCATTTTTTAAAAAAAGACTGGTGGTATTTGTATTGCTTTCAGAGGTTAAGACAATGATCGAGAGTTCTTTTTTAGAGTGCTTTTTACGCACCTTTCTAACCAATTCTAAACCATCCATAATGGGCATATGATAATCAGTAATCATCAGTTCTATATCAGGGTTATCTTCTATAACGTGGAGTGCTTCTTGACCATTGGCAGCTTCATAGATATTAAATTGATGCATGGAAAGATTGTTTTTAAGATGAAATCTAAAAAGCATTGAGTCATCAACAATAAGGACTTTTTTCTTTCTATTGTTATAAATTTGGATCAGTTTTTCAATCACATAGATGATACTGTCAAGTCGCTCTTTTAAAACATAATCAATAATATTGGCAGATTCAAAGGTTTCCCTAAATGCTTCATCTACATCACCTGTAAAGATGATGGGTGCAATATTATGTTTATTGACTAGAGCGATAATCTGTCCATCATTGGCATCAGGTAAGTGTAAATCTGTAATAGCAAAATCATAACGGTAGCGCGTAAGCAGTATTTTTGCATCATTATACGTTGCTGCGACATTATAAATAAATTCAGTATATTTGTCTAAATGTTTGCATATTAAATCACTCAGCATGACGC
>JADGDM010000042.1:17645-25028 GCA_016744905.1 Sulfurimonadaceae bacterium
GTCTTCAACGATTAAAACTCTAGGCATATTGACTCTTTTTAAGGACATTTTCATCTATTATAATTTAATTTAACTTATACTAGATATAATAAGAGAATAAAAATTATAAAAAAGATTAATATGACCAATTATTACAAGTTTATTGATGAAGATAAAAACCTCGTTGGTGTAGAGTGCGACATGACTCTTAGTGATTTTGAACCTAAAAATGAGTACCCATGGCTATTTTGGGTTTATGTACAACTACGTCACGAGAGTGTTGATGGTGCGATTAATCCTGAAGAAATTGCTATTGTTGAAGAACTTCAAGAGCAATTTTCTATAGAGATGAAACTAAGTGACTTGGGTGTTTATGTCGGATCTCGTTTGAGTGATGGTTGGTTAGAGATTTATTTTTATAACAGACACAATAAGGGTGTAGAGAAAAAATGTGCGCAGGTTATGAAAGCATTTGGTGATTATGCGTATGAAACAGCGAGCAAAAGAGATAAAGATTGGGCGTTTTATACAAAAACTCTTTATCCAAATATTTACATGCAACAGCAGATTCAGTCACGTGATATTATTGAGGCACTTATAGACGAAGAAGATGATTTAAGTGTAGTGCGTAAGGTGGAGCATTATACATTTTTTCAAACCTTGGCTTCAAGAGAACGTTTTGCCACACTTTTTGAAAAAGAGGGATATGAGATCCTTGGTGATGTTGAAGATGAAGGTGACTATATGTATGGATTGGTCGTCTCAAAAGAACATGCAGTAGATGCACAAACTGTTGAAACTACCTGTGCTTTTTTAATTGAGAACACCTTGCTAGAACATGGAATTTACGAGGGTTGGAGTACTACTCTAGCTGAGGATACACCTGTAGATAATGAAGACAGTTAGTTCTGTTCAGGGTTTTTATCCTTATCTTTTAGCACTGTTTTTAAATGCTTTTACAGACCTTGGTCATAAAATATTAATTCAAAATACCATCTTTAAAATTTATGATGGCAGTGAACAGATTATGTACAGCGCGCTGATAAACTCGCTAATACTGCTTCCTTTTGTCTTGATATTTTCACCGGCTGGATTTTTAGCAAGTAAGTACGCCAAAGATAAAATCATGCGTTTTGGGGCAGTTTTAGCCATAGTAATAACTTTGCTTATTACAGCCTCGTACTATATGGGTTGGTTTGAAGTCTCTTTTATATTGACATTTTTTCTTGCTTTTCAAAGTGCGATTTATTCACCAGCTAAGTATGGATATATAAAAGAACTTGTGGGTGAGAAACTGATCTCCAGTGCGAACGCTGCGGTTCAAGCAACGACTATTGTCGCTATTTTGGGCGGTATAATGTTTTATACAGTTTTGTTTGAAAACTCCCTAACACAAGCCTATACCAATGAATCAGAAATTTTAGTTCAGATGGCACCTTTGGGTTGGCTCCTAGTTCTTGGAGCAGTTTTAGAATATTTAGAAACCCGACAACTTCCTCATGTTCAGCCAAATGATTTGAAAGCAAAGTTTGAGTTTAAACGTTATCGTAGAGGCTATTATTTAAGAAAAAACATTCGTCTACTACGTCGTAAAGAGACCATATTCGCTTCTATCATCGCACTCTCTTTTCTTTGGGCGATTTCTCAAGTTTTATTGGCAAGTTTTGGTGCGTATGCCAAAGAAGATTTGGGATTAGAAAACACGATTGTGGTACAAGGAATAGTAGCCCTTTCTGCAGTGGGTATTATTATAGGTTCTATTATTGCAGCGCGCTACTCACATTTTTATATCAAACTTGGACTGGCTCCATTTGGCGCGCTTGGGATGACATTATGTGTGGTCTTTTTACCACTACTAACATCTGTTCCACTCATCGCACTGTTGTTTACATTTTTTGGAATTTTTTCTGGATTTATTATTGTACCACTGAATTCATATATTCAAAAAATAGCTCCACGTGTACATTTTGGAACTATTTTAGCAGGTAATAATTTTATTCAAAATATCTTTATGGTGACGGCACTTTTAGCAACCACACTTTTTGCATATTTTGATATTAATGTTAAAAACCTTTTTATGTTGATTGCCTTGGCTGGACTGCTTATGACGGCCTTATTAATCAAACGTTATTTTATGCTTTTCCTTTCAATCATTATAGAATTTGTATTTCAAGCACGTTATAAGTACGAATATGAAGGTTTAGAAAATATTCCTGAAGGTGGTGCAGTCCTTATGTTGGGCAATCATGTCTCTTGGGTAGATTGGATTATCTTACAAATTCCTATCGAGCGACGTATTCGGTTTTTAATGGATCGGGAGTACTATGAGTGGAAGTATGTTACTTGGTTTTTTAAATTGGCCAATGCCATTCCAGTCTCAACAAAAGCCTCAAAAGATGCCTTTGTATACGCAAAAGAAAGTTTAAAAAACCGTGAACTACTCGCTGTTTTTCCTGAGGGTCGAATCACTTCAACAGGAGAGATGAATAAATTTCATAGAGGATATGAGATTTTTTCTAAGGACAGAGCGGGTAAAATTCTTCCTTTTTATATTGATGGGATGTATGGCAGTGTTTTAACACGCGCATCCAAAAGAGAGACTAAAAAAAGATGGTTTCATCAGCGTGTGGTTAAGGTCATTTTTGGAGAAACATTAGAGATGAACAGTACCGCAGAAGAGGTTAAAATAGCAGTGACACAATTAAAGGACAACCATGGCATTAAATAAACCAAAATATACACTTTTTAAAAATGCGACCTATGCACTTAAAGGATTTAAAGACATCACCCTTCATGAAAGTTCATTTAAGTTGCAATTGGTCTCCTTTGTATCGCTTACTATTTTAGCTTGGAATCTTCCTTTGAGTTTTGGACTGCAAGCGATACTGAGTATCTCTTTGTTTATTCCACTTTTAGCAGAGATCACAAACTCGGCTATAGAGCGTGTTGTTGATTTGGTTACCTTAGAATATCATGAGATGGCAGGTCGAGCAAAAGATGTTGGGGCTACTTTAGTGCTTATCTCTATTGTTACGACGGCATGTATTTGGGCAGCGGTATTTTATATGGGATTTTTACAAGGAAACTAGAATGTTCAAAACACTTTTTCTTTTATCACTTTTATCTTTTTCTCTTTACGCAGATCAGACAGAAAAACGTCCAACTATTGGTTTGGTATTAAGTGGTGGTGGCGCACGTGGTGCGGCGCATTTAGGTGTACTTCAAGTTTTTGAAAAGCATAATATTCCTGTTGATTTTATTGTAGGAACCAGTATTGGCTCTCTCGTCGGTGCCTTGTATGCATCAGGACACAGTACGGATGAAATTGAGGCGTTGATGATTACAACGCCTTGGGACAAATATATTGTCCCCACGGATCCTCGTCAAGAGATACCCTTTCGTCGTAAAACATTAAACAGAGATTTTCCTGGTCAGTTAAAAGCTGGAATAAATGGTAACAATAATACGGTTTTTGCACCTGGGCTTTTTAAAAAACAGATGATGTTGCAGTTTATCAACAGACAGTTTCAAAATGTGATTTACGAAAGAAATTTTGACAAACTTCCTATCCCTTTTCGTTCAGTTGCTACAGATATCTCGACTGGTGAAGCAGTGGTAATGGGTAGTGGTATTTTGACTCAAGCGGTGTATGCTTCTTTAGCTATTCCTGGGGGATTTGAACCGATAGAGATAGATGGAAAAACTTTAATTGATGGAGGGCTGTCACAAAATCTTCCTATTGATGCGATGCGTGAACTGGGTCCTGATATTATTGTCGTAATTGATATTAGCACACCCTTTAATAAGGATGCAGAGTTTGACTCCTATGAAGATGTTTTAGGGCAGTTGACCAATATTTTAATGCGTAAAAATGTTGAAGATGTTATCAAAACTATGGGTTCAAATGAGATTTTGATTACACCAAATTTAGAAGGTTATACTCCACTTGACACCAGTAAGTATGAAGAGATGATAAAAATTGGATATGACAAAACAAGTTCAGAATATGAAAAAAAACTTTCACATTTAAGTGTAAGTGATGAAGTGTATAAGGCGTATAAAAAATCTCTTAACACGGTAACCCCTATTAATCCAGTGATTGAACAGATTATTATTCACAATGATTCATATGTTAACAATGATTTTATTAGTGAGCGTATACATCAACCATTAAACAAAGCATTAGATTATGCACTTTTAGAAAAAGATCTGATGAATATTTATTCTACGATGATTTTTTCAGAAGCCTCTTATCGAATCACCAGAATAGAATCAAAAACGACGCTTGTTATTTTAACAAAACCCTCATGGAACGCACATGGAGAGGTGAGATTTGGTTTTGGTTTTCAAGATGACTTTCAAGGGCATAGTGATTATACGGTGCGTCTAGAATACAACAAGTTTGGGCTAAATTCGTATGGTGGAGAGTGGCGAACCCGTTTTGAAATGGGTCAAACACGTATGATTTTAACAGAACTTTATCAGCCTCTTGATAAGATGCAAAGAACTTTTTTTAGAACAGATGTATACAATAAAATCGAAAAAGTCTATGTAAGTCCTAAAATGCTTGGTAATCATGATATTGTTTTAGCCGATGATAGTGTGAGTATCCCAATTCATACTCATGATTATGGTGGACATATCGCACTTGGAGTGAATGTTTGGACCTCACTTCAAGCGGAGTTTGGCATTAGTGCTAAGACAGTACAACCTTCACTTGATATTTTAGTCGTTGATGGTAGTGGTAAAACAAGTTTTGTGACAACAACGGATAAACAAAATATCGTTGAGGGTTATGCAAATATGACCTTAGACAGTTTAGATAATGCTTTTTTTCCTACTAAAGGTTTTCTAGGTAAAATAACATATAAGCAAAATACACAATTTTTGGGCAGTGAGATGGATTATGCACAGGGAAGTTTTGGATTAGCGGGTGCTTTTGGAGATGATACGCATACGGTTATTCCCCATATTCGAGTGGGTACCACTACGAATATTGACAACTTTGAAGACTCTGCTGACTTGAGTGCTTATTATGATTTGGGTGGCTTGTTTAGTCTCTCTGGTCGACCAACATACTCTGCAACAGGAGAGCACATGGCCTTCATGGGTGGTGTGTATCGGTATAAAATTACAGGTACTGAGTATTTTAATGCGTTACAACTCTATACAGGTTTTAGTTTAGAAACGGGTTCTGCTTGGTATGGTAGACGAGAAGATTTTAGTCGTGATGATATTCTTTATGGAAGCAGTGTTTATCTTGCAGCAGATACCTTCCTTGGGCCATTTTATTTGGCTTATGGATACAGTGATCATAATAATCAAACAGTCTATTTTTCATTAGGCATCAAACGTTAATTTTAAAGGATAAGTATATATGGCAACAGTTTTAATTATAGGCGCAGGTGGCGTGGGAAGAGTAGTCGCACACAAATGTGTTATGAATGAACATGTTTTTACGAAGATTGTACTGGCAAGTAGACGCATTAAAAGCTGTCAAACTATTCAAGCAGAACTTCCACTTGGTAAGGTTCAAGTTGCGCAAGTCGATGCAGATATCACAGATGATGTCAGCGCGCTGATAAAAGAAGTGGGTGCAGATATTGTTATTAATGTGGCACTACCTTATCAAGATTTAACGATTATGGATGCTTGTATAGCCACTAAAACGATGTATTTGGATACGGCAAACTATGAACATCCTGATGAGGCAAAGTTTGAGTATAAAGAGCAGTGGGCACGTCATGATGCCTTTAAAGAAGCGGATGTTATGTCTTTACTTGGTTCTGGTTTTGATCCAGGTGTGACAAATGTATTTTGTGCCTATGCGCAGAAACATTATTTTGATGAGATTGACACGATTGACATTATGGACTGTAATGATGGAAATCATGGATATCCATTTGCAACAAACTTTAATCCAGAAATCAATCTACGTGAAGTCAGTGCCGATGGCCGCTTTTGGGAAGAGGGCAGATGGTTTAAAACAAAACCTATGGAAGTGAAGATGGATTGGGACTATCCTGAGATTGGTATTCGTACCTCATATCTTCTTCATCATGAAGAGATGGAGTCTTTGGTTAAACATATCAAAGGTTTAAAACAGATTCGCTTTTTTATGACCTTTGGAGACTCTTATCTTGAACACATGAGATCACTTCAAAATGTTGGTATGTTGGGTATTAAGCCAGTGATGCATAAGGGTCAAGAGATTATTCCTATGGAGTTTTTAAAGACACTGCTACCTGACCCTTCGACCTTGGGTAAGAGAACGAAGGGAAAAACAAATATCGGTATCGTAGTTCGTGGAACAAAAGATGGGGTACGTAAACGTATTTATATTTATCAAGTCAGTGATCATGAGAAGTGTTACAAAGAGGTGAAATCTCAAGCCGTATCCTATACTACTGGCGTTCCAGCGATGATTGGGGCGAAGTTAATGCTTGAGGGTAAATGGGATGCTAAAGGTGTCTATAATATGGAAGAGTTTGATCCAGATCCTTTTATGGAAGAGTTAAACCGACAAGGTCTTCCTTGGCAGGTTAAAGAGATGGACGCTTAAAAATTATGAGAACAGATATCCATCTAAATCTTTATGAAAGTGTGACACTGAAAATTATTTTAGATTCCCTATTTGTGGGCGATGTTAACACCTCTTTTAGAAAAATATTTATGGATATCTCTGATCAGTTAGAATATAAAGAGTTGGACTATACAAAGTTCTATCCCTTAGTCAATCGCGGTACCTACTACATGAATGATGACTCTTTAAAACGACTCTATATTCAAGAATTTGGACGTGTTTTAAATGAGCCAAAAAAATATAGAGATGTAATTATCTCTGTTTTTGAGAAGAAATTTAACTCAAAAGAGCTCTCTTTAGATGCGATGGGTTATCTGGTACTGTACTCTTTTTTAAAATATATTCATATTGAGTCACGTGAACATGAAAACACCATCTACTTTCATACCAAAAATATTATGTATAAAATCGCACTGATGATTGATGGTGATTTTTTAGATTTTGAACAGTATTGTGTGATACAAGAAGAGATGAAAATTACAGGCTATTTTAATGAAAAAGTAAAACATATTATATTTGGCACTATCTTTAAAAAAGAGTGGGAACGATGAGTTTTATAGATGCTTTACAAACCCCCGTCTATGTTTGTGAAGAGGCCCTTCTTGAAAAAAATTTAAAACTTTTAAAATATGTTAAAGATCAAAGTGGTGCCAAGATTATTTTGGCACTTAAGGGTTTTGCAATGTACTCTACCTTTGATTTGATCTCAAAATATCTTGATGGATGTACCGCAAGTGGCCACCATGAAGCACTCTTAGCGCGCCAAGAGATGAATAAAGAAGTCCATACCTATTCTCCAGCGTTCAAAGAAGAAGAGATCA
>JADGDM010000043.1 GCA_016744905.1 Sulfurimonadaceae bacterium
TTTTTCATTTTTCCTCTAAAAGCACCAAAAATTGTTTCATCACTGGAAGGAAGCCCATCAACATATTGTTGCACTGGCAACTGATATCATTACACACTATTCTGATGGTGATGCCCTGTCCACGAAAAAAAAACTTTCCAAGCTTCATGACATCGCAGTACAACATCTTATGGAAGAAGATCTTGAAATGTTTGATTTGATAGAAAATCATGGAGAGGTTGATGAAGATACTGAACAACTTATCCTTGAGTTCCGTGAAACTTTTCGTGGAACCAAAACAACGGTAATGAACTTTCTTAGCCACTATACACTTCCAGAAGTAGACATTGATGATACATTTATGAAAGAATTTGACATTCTTGTTGCTGCTCTTGCTGCGCGAATAGCGTTTGAAGAAGAAAACCTATATGTGGAATTAGATAAATAGTTTATACGCCTTTTTTCTCATATCTCTCCCTTTAAGCCAATCATTTACACTCAAAGTGTAAAATAACATAACTTATAGGAGAAGCTCAATATGAAAAAACAATTATCCCTACTACTGCTTTTAAGCTCTATGTTGATGGCAAAAGAGTACTACGCAAAAATTGAACCTTATGAAGTGCTAAATGTTTCATCAAACGTAAATGCACAAGTGGTGAGTGTTCGTGAAAATGTTGAGGGTTTTGAACTCGGTCAAAGAAGTTATCTTAATATGGACGATATCGTTGACAAAGAAGAGTTGAAACGTACTGAAAATAAAATTAAACTTTTTCAAGGTGTGGCAAAATCTAATGAAAAACTTTTAAAAAATTATGAACTCATTTTAGAAAAGAAACGTGCAAATTATGAAAAGATTAAAGATTTAACGATTAAATCTGATACGGAAAAAGATAGAGAGTTTTATGATCTAATGGGCAGTGAAAATCAATATATTGCTACATTAAAAGACAATGATAATCTTGCTGCATCTATCAGTGACTTACAATTGCGTACAGTACAGCTTAAAAAAAGTATCAGTGATAAACATCTTAGTGCGCAGGGTTATGTCTTATACAAGTTGATGGTAAAGCCAGGTCAAGTGGTTAATCCAGGAACGATGGTGGCGCAACTGGCTGATATCTCTAAGGGTAAATTGACGCTATTTTTAACTGCCAATGATTTTACAGATGTTAAGAAAAAAAGTATCTATCTTGATGGTGTTAAAACAGCGTATACAATTGAGAGACTTTGGAGTATTACAGATGATAAACACATCTCTTCATATAAGGCTGTTATTATTATCGATGCACCAGAGCGTTTCTCCCAACTGGTGAAGGTAGAATTTAAAGGTGAGTAAGAAAACGGCTTGTCCATTAGATTGTTTTGATGCTTGTGAAATCATTTATGATGGAAAAATTAAAGCATCTAAAGAACATCCTTATACACAAGGATATCTGTGTCCTCATCTTAACCATTATGAAGAGAATAATTTCATCACACAAGCGCGCTATAAGGGTGAAAATATCTCGATTGAACGTGCTTTAGAAATTTTAAAAGAGAAACTAGAAAGTACCGACAAAATTAAAACTTTACAATACCGTGGACATGGTAATTTTGGACTGATGCAAGACTCTATGAATCATTTTTTTGCCTCTTATGGAGCAACGCTTACGGATGGGACACTCTGTGACGGGGCAGGTGAAGCAGGAATTTTAGAAGGTCGTGGTGCAAATCGTCTTCTAAATCCAACCGAGATTGCTAAAAGTGATGTGGTAGTTTTGTGGGGTAGAAATATTGAAACTACCTCTTCACATTTGATGCCTTTTTTAAAAAATAAAGAGATCATTGTGGTTGATCCTTATGAAACATCTATGGTTCACAAAGCGGTTCAACATGTGAAGTTAAAACCACACTCTGATATCTATTTTGCGATGATGTTGTATCGTTTTGTTATGATTGAAAATATGTTTGATCAAGAACACTTAGATGAGTTTGCGAGTGAATATGAAGAATTTTATGACATGACACAGACCATTCGTATTCGTGCAGTGTTGGAAAAAATCGATCTAAGTTTAGGTGATATTGGTGAGTTTCTAGAAAATATTCGTGGTAAAAAAGTGTCTATTATTGTCGGTGTAGGCGCACAGAAATACCGTAATGGTGATGAAGTCCTACGCGCCATTGATGCTTTTGCTATGTTGATGGGATTTTTTCATAAAGAGGGGTGTGGGGTTGGATATCTTGCCTCATCTCGCCAAGGAATCGAGAGTCCATTTATTGAGAAGGCAAAACGTGTGAGTGTTGTTGATACAAAGTTTTCTGCGTATGACTTGGTTTTTGTTCAAGGTGCAAATCCCCTCAATCAAATGCCTGATACCAATCGTGTCGAAAAAGAGTTGGATAAAGTCAAAGAATTGATTTATTTTGGTCTCTTTGAAAATGAGACATCAGCTAAGGCTGACTTGGTTATTCCCGCACTGAATTTTTTATATAAAAATGATGTTCGTGTTAGTTATGGAAATGATGCGCTCCTTGATATGCCAGCACAGAAAAGTTCTGAGGATGGTATCAGTGAGTATAAGCTAGCGCACTACTTGTGTACAGCTTTTGATATTGAACTTCAAAGTGAAGAGAGTTATTTAAATCACTTTAGAAGTTTTGGTGAAAAACGTAAAGGATACACGGCTGTTAAAAGTAAAAAGACATTGCCTTATGAGGGTGAGTTTGAAACGGATGATGGTGAATTCTTATTTTTAGACGAAGTTGACTTTGATATGGAGTTAGAAAATGTTCTTTTTTTACTGACATCAAAAAGTAAACGCTCACTCAATTCCCAGTTTAAAAGAGAGACCAATGTTTATGTCCATCCTTCATTAGGCTTTATCGAAGGACAAAGT
This sequence comes from Sulfurimonadaceae bacterium, assembly GCA_016744905.1. GTDB lineage: Bacteria > Campylobacterota > Campylobacteria > Campylobacterales > Sulfurimonadaceae > BB10. The sequence continues at coordinate 2,859 of JADGDM010000043.1, forward strand.
TTAGAGATCAGTTCAGTTAATGGAAGTGTGATTTTAGAAGTAGCCCATGACAGCGCGCTACGTGAAGATTGTATCTTGATTTATAGTGGAACAGCCGGAGTAAACAGACTAAGTAGTTCAAAAAAATCGTATGTGGGTAATAGTGCTGCCTACCAAGAAAACAGAGTAAAGGTAAAAATATGTTAAAAAAATCTTCAGTAATGCCAACGTACGCACGTGCAGACATTAGTTTTAAAAGTGGCGTGGGTGCAAAATTATATGATGTTAATGATAAAGAGTATATCGATTTCACTTCAGGTATTGGAGTGAGTTCTTTAGGTCATGCCAACGCCGCATTAACAAGTGCGCTGAAAGATCAAGTAGACGCTATTTTACATACTTCAAATCTTTATGTAATTGAACCTCAAGAGTTAGCAGCAAAGAAATTGGCCAAACTCAGCGGCTATGATATGGTGAGTTTTTTTGGGAACTCTGGGGCAGAAGCGAATGAGGGTGCCATTAAAATTGCACGTAAGTATGGTGAGCAAAATGGTGAAGCAAAACGTTATAAAATTATCACGCTTGAACACTCTTTTCATGGACGGACCATTACAACAGTAAAAGCAACCGGACAAGAGTCTATGCATAACTATTTTGGACCTTTTCCTGATGGTTTTGTTTATGCATCAAATATCGATGAAATCGAATCATTAGTGGATGATCATACAGTGGCAGTTATGATTGAGTTAATTCAAGGTGAGGGTGGTGTTCAGCCTATTGATAAGACAAAGGTTCAAGCCCTTGCAAGGTATCTTAAAAGCAAAGATATTTTACTGATCGTAGATGAAGTGCAAACTGGTGTTTATCGTACGGGAGAATTTTTAGCTTCAAATGTTTATGAAATTGAACCCGATATCGTTACTTTAGCCAAAGGCTTAGGTGGTGGTATCCCTATCGGTGTGGTGATGACTTCTAAAAAAGAGGTTATGAGTGCAGGGGATCATGGATCTACCTTTGGTGGTAACTATCTCTCAAGCACGGCGGCAAATACGGTTATGGACACACTAAATGTTTATAAAGACTCTGGCGCGCTAGATGAGCATTTTATCTATTTTGCAGACCAGATGGATCTGTTTTATAAGGCACACAGTGATATCTTTACTCAAAGCGTTGGCTTTGGTTTGATGCGTGGTCTACGTGTTAAAGATGCACAAACATTAGGTTCGTTGATAGATGCAGCGCGAGAAGAAGGTGTGATGGTGCTTAAAGCAGGGCGTAACACACTGCGATTTTTACCACCATTAACCATTACAAAAGGAGAAATTGATGAAGGTTTTAAACGACTTGAAATTGCCCTTGGTTCTTTGTAGTGTTGTTTTAAGTAGCGCGCTATATGCCAACGAAGCAACAACATCAGCAGAAGATGTTTCTCAAAATTTAGAAGCATATTTAAGTGATCTTAAACGTAAAACAATTTCGTATGATTATCAAAAAGTTGAAGCAGAGAATTCGAAACTTCGTGACTCTTGGATTCAACCAATCTATCTACGTTATCGTTATAGTGCGAACAACTCATTTGATCAAGAACAAGATGATACTGCGATGACTATCAGTATTGATCAGCCTATTTTTAGAAGTGGGGGCATCTACTTTGGTATCAAATATGCCAGCGCGCTGAGAGATTTTCAAAACTACAGTATTGATGCACAAAAACGTGCCTTGATTAAACAAGCAGTTGAGCTTTTAATGCAGTTAAAACGCAACGAATTGGTGATTGAAAAACAAGAGTTACAAATTGAAAACTCCAAAATTTCCTTAGAGCAAAAAACAGAACAGTACCGTAATGGTCAACTGGATTCTGGGTTTTTAAATAATGCAGTGATTGAAAAAAATGTTGTTACACAAGCCTTGTATGATTTACAAACTTCACAAGAACGTCTGGTCTCTAAGTTTCATATGATTAGTGATTTAGATTATCAAACGGCAACTGTTCCTCATCTGAAAATTATTAATCAAGATGAATTTTTGGAACGCAATATTGATATCAAACTTAATGAAGCGCAGGCAGAAAAAGACAGACAAAATAAAAATGTAACGATTGCTAAATATCTACCAAGTGTCAGCTTAAATGGTGGATACAACTGGACGGAAGGAAGTCGTGCTTTTGGTAATGGTGGGGGTGCTTTTGATACAAGTTCTGACTACTATAACTATGGCGTAACGGCGCAAATGCCGTTGGATATTAATACTTTTAGAGATATTGAATCTTCACGTGTAGAGTATCTAAAATCACAGGTATTGATTGATGATAAAAAACGTGAACTCAAAGCACTTTTTGAATACGTGATGCAAAATATTGGTAACTTCGAGAAGAAAATACTTCTGGCTAAAGAGAATCAAACGCTGTATGAAAAGCTTCTAGCTGAGACAACGGATCTTTTTACCGCGGGATATAAAACACATTATGATGTAGATATTTTAAAAAATTCTGTCTCAATTCAAGAAGTTGATCAGAAGATATTTGCCATTGACAAACAGTTAGAACTGCTTAATTTATATGAAAAGTTGATGGATGAAGTTTAGCGAGTATATGACCGATTGGCTCTATGGAAAAGGGGGCTATTACTCCTCATACAAGGAAATTGGTAAACGTGGAGATTTTTTCACCTCTGTCTCCGCTTCTAAATTTTTTGGGGGAACGATAGGTAAACACATTGTCTCTTTAATCGAAAAAGGTGAAATGAGCCCCAATACGAGTATCTGTGAAATTGGTGCACATCATGGATATCTGCTCAGTGATATCATTGAGTTTATCTACACTTTAAAACCTGAACTGCTTCAAAGTTTAGAGTTTGTGATTATTGAAAAACATCAGTTTTTAAGAGATCATCAGATTCGTTATTTTGAAGAGTCTTTTGGTGATGCAGTGAAGTTGGTTCAGTATGACTCTATGCGTGCTTTTAAACGAGATGAAGTTTTTTTTATTGCCAATGAAATTTTTGACGCTTTCCCTTGTGAGCTTTATTTTAAAGGCAACAGTGCGAGAGTTGAAGAGCATAAGGTTCACTTTGATGTGAAAGATGAGAAAACAGAAAACCTGGCTAAAAAGTATCATAAAGATCGTGGTGAAATAGCGGTCGGTTATGAAGAGTTTGCTCAAGAGATGAGTGCGTGTGCACCGAAGTTTGAATTTATGACGTATGATTATGGTGAGAAGACAGCGCGCCCTGATTTTTCTATTCGTATTTATGAAGATCATGAGGTGCATCCATTTTTTTCTGATGAGATAAAGATATCAGAACTTTTCTCAAACCATGATATCACTTATGATGTCACCTTTAACCATGTCATAGATGCATTTTCTGAAGTGGGTGTTAAAGAAGTAGAGTTTTCAACACAGATGAAAGCACTTATCGAGATGGGGATACTCGATCTTTTAGAAATGCTTCAAGGAAAAGTCGAAGAGAAGTTGTATAAACAAGAATTAGACAAGGCAAAATATCTCATTATGCCAGATCAACTCGGCGAGCGTTTTAAGATGCTTCGCCTACGTCAAGGTTTCTAATCATGGAAGATAAAAACTTCTCTTCACTCTCTCTTAGCAAAGAGATGATAGACAATCTCAGTGAGCTGGGCTTTAAAGAGATGAGTGATATTCAAGCGCAAAGTCTGCCTTCTATTTTAGAGGGAAAAGATGTTTTGGCTCAGGCTAAAACGGGTAGTGGAAAAACGGCTGCTTTTGGTATAGGTCTTTTGAGTAAACTACGTGTTAAACATTATCGTGTACAATCTCTAATTCTCTGTCCTACACGTGAACTCGCTGATCAAGTAGCCAAAGAGTTACGCCGTATAGCGCGCTTCGCACATAATATCAAAATCTTGACACTTTGTGGGGGTGTTCCTTTTGGTCCACAACTTGGATCACTAAAACATGAAGCACATATTATTGTTGGTACTCCAGGGCGTGTTTTAAAGCATCTAGAGAAAGGATCTCTAAAGTTTGATGACTTAGATACTCTTGTTCTTGATGAGGCGGATAGAATGCTTGATATGGGTTTTATTGAAGAGATAGAGAAGGTTATTGCATTTACTCCAACTGAACGTCAAACTCTTCTATTTTCAGCAACTTATCCAAAGGGTATCAATACCCTCAGTTCAGGGATACAACGTGAGGCTGTTAATATAAAAACTGTCTCTACTGAGAGTGCTAATAAAATCACTGAGCGTTTTTATGAAGTTGAAAATATCGATAAAAATGATGCGTTGGTAAAAGTACTTAGTAATTATGAGCGCGCCAATGCCATCGTTTTTACCAACTGGAAATCAGAAGCCAAAGATATTGCCAGCGCGCTACGTGAAAGTGGTATCGACTCCTTAGCCATTCATGGTGATTTAGAACAGGTTCAACGTACGGACGTTTTAACGCAATTTGCCAATAAAAGTTGTTCAGTTTTAGTCGCAACCGATGTAGCTGCGCGTGGAATAGATATCAAAGAGTTAGGATTGGTGGTGAATTATGACTTACCTAAAGATATCGCAACCTATACCCACCGTATAGGACGAACTGGACGCGCTGGGGAAGAGGGCTTGGCTTTTACTTTTTATAAGAGTGAGCAAGACTATGAGATGGATGAATATAAAAATGATACGCGTCTTTTTGAAGAGATCAGCGCGCTAAAAGCAAAATCAGGTTTTACGATGAAACCGCCTTTTGTCTCCATCATCATCGAGGGTGGAAAAAAAGATAAGGTGCGCGCTGGTGATATCCTTGGTGCGCTAACTGGTGACGCTGGTATCGAAGGTAAGTATGTTGGAAAAATTGATATTTTTGATAGACAAGCTTTTGTGGCTATTGCGAGAGAAAAAGTACAAGAAGCATATAAACAGTTAAAACGTGGAAAAATTAAGGGAAGAATTTTCTCTTTGTGGATTATGGAGTAAAGAGAGTCAAAGCTCTCTTAAACCTATACTTTAATATCGAGTTGTTGACCTAAACCTGTAATAGCAGAGCTGTTCATAGGGGGTGTTGGAACTTGAGCACTCTCAAGAACTTTCATAATTCCCTCTTCTTGAACGTCTGTCGCTTTTTTCATTGCTGATATTTGAGCGCCTACAAGGGTCGGTGCATTGACTGCGTCCATAGGAAATCCTTTTTATTAATGTATTAAAAGATATATCGGACATCTTGAAAAAAGATGTAATATATTAAATATTCTAGTTTTCAAATGTTAAGATAAAGCAACTTCCCTCTGAAGAGTTTTCAACATGGAGTTGACCATCCATATGATCTTCTATAATGGTCTTAGACATATACAAGCCAATTCCTGTACCTTTCCCCTCTTTTTTAGTGGTGAAATAAGGGTCAAATATTTTTGGCAATACATCATCATCAATACCACCCGCATTATCACATATCTTAAGTATAACCTTGTCTTCTATTTTATCTATGGTAAGTGTAATAAGCGGATCTTTTATTGATCGTTCTATAAAGGCGTCTTTTGCATTAGTAAAAAGGTTAATGATGACTTGAGAGAGTTCATTACGATAAGAGTTAAGAACAATATTTTGCGCTAATACTTCTACCTTATATTGAATATTATGTTGTGTCATTGATAGTTCAATAATAGAATAAGCACTCTCTATGGCATCTAGTATTAAAAATGCTTCTTTTTGTTTATATGGATTAAAAAAGTTTCTAAAGTCATCTATAGTATGCGACATTTTATCAATGAGTTGCATACTTTTGTCAACACTCTCTTTGATAATGCTATCATTTAGTCTGCCTTGGTCTTGATAAAATTGTATCTTTTGTGTGACCAGTCCAAGGGCATTGAGTGGTTGTCTCCATTGATGGGCAATATTACCTATCATCTCACCCATGGAGGCAAGACGTGCTTGTTGGATAATTAAAATCTGTTTTGTTTCTAACTCTTTTTTGATTTTGTTATATTCTGTCATATCGGTACTGTAATGAAGGATTCCAATAGCACTGTCTCTATCATCATAAAAAAGTGAACTTCTTGTTAGTGTACTCACTGTTTCACCTGTGCTTGTAATCAATATGAACTCTTCTTGGAACTGTTCATCTTTACCTATTCTATTGAAATTTTCTTCTATGTGTTCCCTATCTTGAGGACGTTGTAAGATAGTAATATTTTGTCCAATCATCTCATCTTTAGAGTATCCAAACAGGTGTTCCGAAGCGTGATTCCAACTTAGGACGTTTCCTTGTAAATCAGTTGTTACTACTGAGTCATGCATCTGATCAATAATATTGGCTTGTTGGGCATATTTTATCTGTAAGTTTTTCTCTTCGCTGATATCTGTATGGGTTCCAATCATGCGTACGGCTTTTTTATCTTTATTGTAAAAAGTTTGACCTCTAGATAGTATCCATACCCAATGATTGTCTTTATGTTTCATTCTAAAGATAACGTCAAGAGAATAGTCTATATCTTCTTGGCATTTTTTAATTTCTACCATCATCAATGTTGCATCATCTGGATGAAGATTATCATAATAACTGCTAGGATCATTGGGTAGTTCTTCATCACTGTAACCCAGCATTTCTTTCCATCTAACAGAGAAGTAAGCAAAATTACTTAATATATCCCATTCCCAAACACCATCATTATTCGCTGATACTGCTAAATTGATTCTCTCTTGTAACTCTTTAGTAATATTTTCATTTTTAAGTTTGTCTTTTTGATACTGATGACGATAGATAAACATTAAAAATAGGGTGAATAACAGAGCTGATACAAAAAATTGTAAAATAAGTGTTTCTTGATTTATTTTTGGAATGTAATGGTTTTTTGTCACGATAGAGAGATAGGCACATACCCGATTGGTGAGTCGATTTTTGATAGGAATAAAAACAATAAGTGCCATACTTGAATCTAATTTGACATTAAGAGTAAAGTTTTTTTGCGTCTTCACTTTATTGTGAAATTCTAATACATGTTTCTTTTTAAAATATTTGGCAATATTTTTTCTAAATTGAAAATATTTTTCATCATGAGGAATTTCTTCTAATAAAAAATTTGGACTAATTGGAGTAGTCACATAATTTGCTAAAGGATTATTTTTCCATACCTTTAAGTCTACCAACTCTTTATCAATGATAAACTCAGAAAAGTGAAGGGGTGATCCAAGGGTATTGAGAAAAGATTGAGCAGAGAAAGAGATTTCTACACTCCCTATATAGTTCTTTTGTTTATCGAAAAGTGGATAAAGAAAGCGAAACCCATTATAGAGACGACCCTCTTCAAAACTATCTATCGTTTTATGATGTTTATTAACATAAGCAACAGTCGGTCTAAAATCACTTAAATCATCTCCAAATTTCGAAAACTGATGCATACGAAGAAAGCTTTTATTGTCTGGAAGATGAAAATGTAGTTGACGTAGATTTATAAGGTTGTGCAGTCTGTTGTAGGTAGGAAGAAGGTACTCATGCATTTTTTGACGAATAATGAGTTGCTTTTCTTTTGAAACTCCATAGGCCTCTTTGTATAAAGAGATAATGGTCTCATTATCTATTTTTTCTTGAAAAATGAGGAGAGATTGGGTTTTTAACTGTTTATAAATTGTGTCATGTTCTAATTGAGCTAATGCCATCTGTTGAGATAAATAATTGTCAATATTTTTTTGAGAATTAAATGAGATGAGAGATATTATAAGAATATCAGAAATTAAAAATAATAATATATAATACTTAAAATAGAGCAGTTTTTTTAACACAAAAGTCCTTTATTTGACGAGACTAGGCCTTCGCTAATATCTCTTTCATCTCTTCACGTACATTATTAACAACCTTGTCGAGTTTAACATACATCGCTTTATAGTCTACATCATTTTGACTTTTACTGTTGAGTTCTATTTCTCGTGTTAAACTCTCAATAGAGTCGATACGAAGGTTTCCAGCAGAACCTTTTAGAAAATGTGCACTTGCCTCTAAATGCTCATAATCACGCAGTTCGATACTCTCTTTTATCTCATCCATAGTATTGGTCGTGGTCTTGAGAAACATATCTAAGAGTTTATGAACAATTGATTTTTTAAATGAGAGTTTAGACATAATTAATGCAACATCAACATAATCATTCTCTTTATAATTATTTGCTAGTAGTTTATCTTCGCTGTGAGAAAATTTTATATTTTTAAGATATGTTTTTAGTATATTTAACAGCTTACTTAAAATAATCGGTTTTGCAAGATAATTATCAAAGCCTTGGTTTAGAAATTTATTTTTATCACCTTCCATTGCATTGGCTGTAAGTGCGACTACTGGAGCTGTATAGTTCTGGGTTTTAAGTTGTTCTAGTGCGGTAATACCATCCATTACAGGCATCTTGATATCCATTAATATAAGATCAAAGTTTGTCTCTTTGCATAGGGCTAATGCCTCTTTCCCATTTGTCGCCAAACTCAGTTCTATATCATAAGGTTTAAGCAATTCTTCTAATAACATTCTATTGACGGGATTATCATCTGCGGCCAAAATTTTTCCACTAAAATTGAGGTGTTCATTATTTTGATGAAGATTTTTTTGATCTTCTTTAAGGGCTTCTTGCGAAGATATTTTAAGATCTAAGTCAAAATAAAAATGACTTCCCTTATTCTCTTCACTTTTTACTTTAAGGTCTGAACCCATAAGATGTACAAGGTTGGTACTAATAGAAAGCCCCAATCCTGTGCCTCCAAATTTTCTAGAAGTAGAGCTTTGTGCTTGTTTAAAAGCCTTGAAAATAACACGCTGTTGTTCAGCAGAGATACCAATACCACTGTCTTTAACATTTATTCTAATATTTGCATATTTTTCACTTTTATGTAATAAGGAGACATGAAAATCTATTTTTCCTTTTTCTGGAGTGAACTTTAATGCATTTCCTATCAAATTGGTAACAACTTGTTGCACTCGCAGAGAATCTACCTCAAGTGTTTGCGGTATCTGCTCATCAATTTTAAGATTAAAAGCTATATCTTTTTCTTGCATTCTTAGTAAAAAGAGTTGGGACATTTTTTCAAACTCATCAAAAGGATCAACGGGATGATAATTGAGTTCGAATTTTCCACTTTCTAGTTTTGAATAGTCTAATATATCGTTAATTAAGCCCATCAAAGAGTGTGTACTGGAATTAATAATATCTAAATACTTTTGCTCTCTATGTTCAAGTTTGGCTTGAGATAGAAGTTCTGTAAAGCCAAGAATACCATTCATAGGTGTACGAATTTCATGACTCATATTGGCAAGGAATTCACCTTTAAGTTGCGCACTTCTTTCTGCGACTTCTTTTGCATGGTTTAGCTCAGTTATATCTTCTCTAATAGCCAGATATTCAACAATTTCACCACTATGATTTATAATAGGAGTAATCGTACTTTTAAGGGTATTTTTAGTGCCATCTTTAGCGCGATTATGGATGATGCCATACCAGATTTTTTTATTTAGAATTGTAGCCCACATATCTGCAAAAATTTCTGATGGAGTGTCTTGGTGACGCATAATAGTATGGGGTTGTCCAATGAGTTCTTCTTGAGTGTATCCACTGAGTTTTATAAAGGGCTCATTGACATACGTGATAATACCGTGAAGATCTGTTTTTGAAACAATAGTTGTATGATCTACTGCTTGTTTATACTGTTCAAGAAGATATTCTGTCTCCTTCAGATGATTTTTAATTTCAATACCTTGAGCAATTTTATCAAGCTTTGTAAATAGTTTGTCAAGATGAAATGGTTTGATAAGATACTCATTGATTCCAATATCTATGGCTTCAAGGAGATATGTATTATCATTAAAAGCAGAAGAGATAACGATAGGCGTTTGTGGTGCTATTTTTAAGATTTCTCGACTCATCTCTAGTCCATCCATCTCGGGCATTCTGATATCCGTCAAAATAATGTCTGGACGATGTTCTTTAAAAAGTTCTAGTCCCTCTAAACCATTGGAAGCAAGTATGAATTCTCCACACTCTTTTTTTAAAATTTCGCTAATCGCTTCTTGAATATCTGGGTCATCTTCAACATACAGTAGAGACATATTTGATAACATGCACAAGCCTTTGATTTAATAAATAAAATAATATATTTTGTTTATATATATTATATTGAAACTCTTTTTGTAAAAATAGTGGAAAAAGGAGTACATCTATTTTATATATAATTAAAACTGTGTATACTAAATGCATGAATAAAAATAATAAGTATAAAGATTTTAGTGTTTTATTGGTTGAAGATGACCTTGATACACAAGCCCAATTTTTAGAAATATTAGACGGTATATTCCAGTTTGTACATAGTGCTTCTGATGGGTGTGAAGGCCTTTCTATGATTGAAAAGTATCATCCAAATATTATATTGAGTGATATAGAAATGCCTTGTATGAATGGTGTTGACCTTCTTACTGAAGCAAAGAAAATTAATCCTAATAGTGTTTATATATTTACCACAGCTTTTAATACAACGATGTATCTTCATCAAGCGATAGATTTACAAGTTGATGGATATTTGGTTAAACCTATCCATATTACTAGGTTATTTGAAAAGATAGATGAAGCTGTCTCAAAACGTATGATGCACACTTCATCCAAAGCCTTGCATCAGGAACTTTCCAAAAGAGAGTATGAAGTTTTCTTAGATATTGTTCGTGGGGTTAAACCATTAAACATTGCACAAAAATATGAGATAAAATCAAAAACAGTCAGTACGTATAGAAAACGTATTATGGAAAAGATGGGTGTAAATTCTAATACAGAACTGATTCGATATGCCCTTACAAATGGACTTATCTAGGAAAACTGATTTTGAACTCAACACCATCATTGATATTCATTACACTTAAGTGACCCATCATATGATCTTGAATAATTGTTTTTGACATATATAGTCCAATTCCTGTGCCTTTTCCTTCATCCTTAGTACTATAATAGGGTTCAAATATCTTAGAAATTTTGTCCTCAGCAATAGTCCCACCATTATTTCGAATATAGATACAAAGTTCATCTTTATTCTCTTTAGAGTAGATATTGATGGTGGCATTTTTAGTTTGATTTTCGATACAAGCATCTTTAGCATTATTGAGAATATTTAAGATCACTTGAGAGAGTTCATTTTTAAAACCATGAACTTGAAGGTGTGGTTTGACATGAATATCAAGGGTGATGTTATACTCATAAAGCATGGTGCTGGTCAGTCGTTCTGCTTCATGAAGACACTCTAAAATTAAAAAGGTCTGTTTCTCTTTATTTGGCTGAAAAAAGTTTCTAAAATCATCAATAGTCGTAGACATTTTATCAATAGTAAGTAATCCTTTTGAGAGTGTTTTAGACAACTCTTCATCGCTCAGTGTCTCTCTTTTTTTAAGCAGTTCTAATTTTTGTAACATAAGTGAGAGTGCACTCAATGGTTGTCTCCATTGATGGGCGATATTTGAGACCATCTCTCCCATGGAAGCGAGTTTTGATTGTTGGGCCAATATTTTTGCTTGATTGATATTCTCTTGGAGTACTTTTTGAGAAAGCTGTTCCGCCTCTTTTTGAGAAGTAATATCAATAATGGTACCAAAATAGTAAAGTACCTTTCCTTTATCATCGCGCTCAATCTCTGTTCTATCGTCAATCCATCGTACTTGTTTATCCGCAGTAATAATACGGTAGACCTGAGTGAAATGCTTAAGATTTCCTTGTGTATGGGTTTCTACCTCTTTACTGACATCACGTATATCATCATGATGAATAATATCAGAGTATTGAATACGACCACTATAAAAATCTTCTTGGCTATATCCAAACATGGAGATGTTATGGGTGACATACTCAACAGGCCAATTTTCTTCCGCTTTCCAATAAAAAACGATGGTTTGTGAATGATCTAAAATATGACTTATTTTACGAAATTTATCTTCTGTCTTTTGAGATTTATAATCACTGAACAGCAAGGCTATAACATGGGCAATAGAAAAGGCAAACTCTTGTTCTTCAAGTTTCCACTGTCGTACACCCTTATCTGTACTAAAACAGATATTTCCAATAACCTCCGCTTTTTGTATAATTGGAAATTTCATGATAGAGTTTATTTGCTTCATTCGAATAAAATCTGTATGTATTTTACTCACAAGAGGATGATTTCTTATATCATTAATTATAATTGTTTTAGCCTGTTCTATAGAAGAAAAATAAGCACTGTCCTGGTCTTTATTGATAGCTTCAAGAATAGTATGTTTCCTGAGTTTTACATCATAATAGTCTTGACACTCTAGTTGTGTTTTATTTTCATTAAAAAGCCAAATACTGATGTGGGAGATATTGAGTGCTTTTGATACAAGTTCAGTGGTACTTTGTAGTGAGTCTGAAATATTACTTATTTTTAGTTCCATCTGTTTGAGAAGAAGTTCTTGATAATAAGACATCAAATCAATACGGTTTTTTTCTCGACTGATATCTTTAATAGCTATATGTATTAAGACGCTCTCTTCTATGAAGATACGTGTAAGTGTTACTTCTGTAAAAAAGAGTTCTTGATTAAATCGTTTATAAATCCAACTGAAATGATGTACCCCTTTTTTATGGGTGAGTTTTAACATCGCTTCAAATTTAATATAAGAGTCTTCTCCACCGGCTTGATTTTCAGGAGAGAGGTCTAAAAGAGGGGTGTTGATAAGTGATATATCCTCTTTTACTCCAAACATATGTAGCGCGCTGGGGTTACATTTAATAAGTTTTTTTTGATCTAATAGAAAATTGGCATCACGAGAGTTTTGAAAGATAGTTTCAAAGGCATTCATAATGGTCTTTTATCTCAATAAATTCGTCTAGATAATTATTAAATATTTTAATTAACTTTGGGTCAAAATGTTGTGCACTTTGTGTTTTAAACAGCTCAAGAATTTTTTCTAGAGGCCAAGCTTTTTTATAGACACTGTTTTGACTAAGAGAATCAAAAACATCGGCTATCGCTGTAATACGACCATATATATGAATGTTCTCTCCCTCTAATGCATTTGGATAACCACTCCCATCGAATTTTTCATGATGTTGATGGGCTATGATGGAAGCTGTTCTTAGTAGTTTGTGATTAGAGTGTCGTAGCATTTCGTAACCAAGTTTGGCATGAGTTTTAATAATTTCAAATTCATCAGGACTGAGCTTTTCTGCCTTGTTAAGAATAACTTCTGGTACACCGATGTGACCGATATCATGCATACAAGAAGCCAGTTTTAACTCCTGAGCAATCTCTTCACCCAATCCTGCTTTTAATGCTAATAATTTAGAATATTCAGACATGCGTTCGATATGTGTACCCAGTTCCTTGGTTCTAAAATCCCCTAAATTGCCCAGCATAGTAATGATTTCATTTTGTGAGATAAGGTCTTTATTGTCTATCTCACTGAGCTCTTTTTTTACCCTCAATTGAGTGGCTTGAGCACCTAAACTATCAAAAAGTCTATAAAGGTTTAGTGGTTTTAGAAGATAGTTGTTGATACCAAGATTGATTGCTTGAAGAAGATAGTTTGAGTCTTTAAGTGCAGAAGAGATAATAATTGGAATATGTTTGTCAATCTCTCTAATTTTTTCAATCATACTGATACCATCAAGACGAGGCATTAAAATATCAGTAAAAATCATATCTGGTTTGTTTTCTTTAAACTTATGTAAACCATCTAAACCATCAACCGCAGTATAGAGGTTTAAACACATATCGCTTAAAATAGAACTCAACTCTTCACGAATAGCGGCATCATCTTCAATATAAAGCAGACGTATATTTGCGAGTGCGTTCTCTTTTATCAAGCGTAAGTCCTATTCGTTTAATTATAAATAATAATAGAGTATTTCTAAAAATAAAGATAGTGGATAAATACGTACACAATAAGTTCACAATGATTTTTTATACTACGTCTATCAATTAGGAGGTGTCTTATGAGAAGCATCAATAAAATTATTTTAGCCTTAGGTAGTGTGGTTTTACTCAGTAGTAGTATTCAAGCAAATGAAGTAAAGACTGGAGCAAATCTGTATAAAAAATGTGCCGCTTGTCATGGGGTGAATGCTGAGAAACATGCATTGGGTCAAAGTGCTGTTTTAAATGTGATGGAAGAAGAAGATATTGTAGCTGCCTTAAGTGGTTATCAAGAAGGAACTTATGGAAGAGGGATGAAAGTATTGATGAAAAACCAAGTCAGCGCGCTAGATGTTGAAGAGATTAAAGTGCTTTCAGCGTATATCGTTACCCTAAAACCATAAGCGAATATTGGTACCCTCTTTAAGTTTTGAGTCTATCTCTATTCTAAAGTGATAGTGCTCAGCAATTATAGAGACAATATGCAGCCCAATACCAAAGCCACCCACACTTTGTGTAGCGCGCTCATAACGTTTAAATATCTTCTCTAACTTCTCTTTTTCTATACCTATACCACTATCACGTACTTCTAAGAACTCTGATGTTAATCGTATCTCTATCTTCCCTGAGAGCCTATTGTATTTAATGGCATTAGAAAGTAGGTTGTCAAAAAGACGTATGGCTCTGGTTTCATCCATAGATAGCGTAAGGTTTTCAAGATTTGTGGTAACTTGAATTTTTTTCTGTTCGATGCGTGTTTCAAAGTATTCAAGGCGTTCGAGTATAAGTGTTTTAAGATTGAGTTCTCTATCTTCATAGGCACTTTGGTGATTGAGGCTTAGATAGGTGAGATCATCATAGAGTGTAGAGATGGTTTTTGCCGCAATATTTATGCGACGTATCTTCTTTTGTGTCTTCTCTTCTAGTGAATTTTCTTCAATCATCTCTATATTTGAAAGGATAGCACTCACGGGAGTATTGAGCTCATGGGTAGTATCTTTGATAAAGTTGTCCAGTAGCGTGATAGTAGCGCGCATAGGACGTAAAAACAGACGTGTAAGAAAGTAACCACTCAGGGTTAAGACACTAAGTAGAAGTAGGGCAATCATACTAAAGTTCTGTATCGCTTCAGCGCGCCAGAGTCCATCATCCTTGGTTTCTAATATAATATAGAACTTCTCACTTTTATAGAGAAAGAGTGGAATAATAAAATGAATATATCCATTATGTAAAGAGATGGCTTGAGTGAAGTCTATTTGTGTGTTTTCAAGGTGAGAGATGATAGGTTGTTCCAGCGTGTCATAAAAAGCACTTTGGTACGCCAAGTCTAGAGGGAAGTTTTTATCTTCTTCACTACGTTGATCTATCCAGTGGTGAATACGTGGTAAGTAAGACTCACTTTGAAGTTGCATAGAGAGTCTTTGGTTAGAGAGCATTAATGATTTTTTATATTCATAATACAATGCGCCAAGTAAGATAAGAATAAAAAATGACATAAAGATGTAAAGACTTAAAAAAGCTCTAAGGCTCTTCTTCTCAGAGAAATTGATAGCCGAGTCGTTTGTGCGAGACAATGTGATCTTTCCCCAATAGTTTTCGTAAGTGTTTGATATAGGTACGTAAAGAGTCATCACTACTAGACTCTTCATAATCCCAAAGATGACTGATAATAACCTCATGTGTTAGTAACTCATTTTTATGTTGTAAAAAGAGGTTTAAAAGTCGAGACTCTTTATCTCCCAGTTTTTGTTTGATATCTTTAATAAGCAGTGTTTTTGTGTCAATATCAAAAAAGATATCCTCTTCAATTTTTATCTGGTTGCTGTTGTGATGAGAGAAGTTACGCTTTAGAAGGTTTTGAATACGTAGAAGTAACTCTTTCGGAGAGTATGGCTTTTTCAGATAATCATCTGCACCTGACTCAAAGCCTTCTTCAA
Organism: Sulfurimonadaceae bacterium; assembly: GCA_016744905.1. GTDB lineage: Bacteria > Campylobacterota > Campylobacteria > Campylobacterales > Sulfurimonadaceae > BB10. The sequence continues at coordinate 18,617 of JADGDM010000043.1, forward strand.
CATCATCGATACTGTTACGAGACGTTGTAAAGATAGCAGGAGTTTGAACATTATTCTCTCTAGCGCGCTCCAATAACTCAAATCCATTAGGAGAGGGAACATTGACATCAAGTATAAGCAGATCAAACTTGGTCTCATACAGAATATCCTCAGCGCGCTCGCCTTCATAAACACTAAGCACGTCAAAACCTTCATCTTCAAGGTACTCAGTAATGGTCTCATTAAGATTGATATCATCTTCTAAAAATAGTAGTTTGGTTTTCATGAAAGTATTATACTTATTTATGCTTGGCATAGCTCTTGCTTGTCTGCGTTTAATAAAAAGGCTTTTAGTATAGAAGCATATGGACAGGAGTATCATGGAATTTTTTACACAAGAACATGTTGAGGTGAGAGAAGTGTATAAAACGACAGCTCAGGCCAATCACTGGTTAAACAGTATAGATACAACATCTTTAAATAAAGAGATGATTACTTTTATAGAGAAAATGCCTTATTTCTTTTTAGCGACTTCTAGTGAAAATGGGCATACCAATGTGAACTTTAAAGGTTCAGAAGGAAAGCCATGTATTAAGGTACTCAGTCCAGAAAAATTAATTTTTGCAGATTTTAGTGGTAATGGAATACTGCACTCTGTCGGAGATATGAAATCCAATCCAAATGTTGGAATGCTCGTTATAGATTTTGCTCATGATATCCGTTTGAAAATCAGTGGGAAAGCAGAGATCATTGATGATTCTGAGGTAATCTCTCAATATTTAGATATTTTTGAGACCTACGATATAAAGAGATTGATTGAAGTCAGTATCGAGTATGTCATTCCAAACTGTTCAAATAATATTAGTATTGTGAGAAAATCTCTACTAAAAGAGGGTCAGTTACACTAAACTAAGCCCCAGTTTTCCTTTCTCCACATCAATACTGATGACTTCGACTTGGGGGAGGTATTGATTTAGGCTGAGTATTTCTAGTGGATGTTTGATACGTTTTTCACTCATTTTTGAGATATGTATCATGCCGTCATTTTTAAGTCCAACATCTACAAAGGCACCAAAGTCAGCGATATTACGTACTACGCCTGAGAGAAAACTTCCTACTTTTAACATTTTGATATCTGTTACCCCTTCTTTAAAAGGAATCGCTGGTAACTCTTCACGAGGATCAAAACCTGGTTTGGTTAACTCTTTGATGATATCGGTAAGTGTTGCCTCACCAATATTCATCTGCTGTGCCAGCTCTTGTTTCTTGATGTTGCTGAGGTCTAGTTTTAGCAGCTTGCTTGCAATCTCATAACTCTCAGGATGTACACCTGTGTTGTCTAAAACATTTTTTCCCTCTTTGATACGGATAAACCCTGCTGCTTGTTCGTAGGCTTTTGCACCTAAGCCTTTAACTTTTAGTAACTCTTTTTTACTCTTAAATGCACCCTTGTCTTCACGGTAAGCGATGATATTATCCGCTATCTTCGCACCGATACCTGCAACATGAGAGAGCAGTGCGCCAGAAGCTGAATTGATATCAACACCGATACGGTTTACCAAATCTTCGGTGACATCATTGAGTTTTTTCTCCAGTAGTTTTTGATCCACATCATGTTGATATTGACCAATGCCTAAAGATTTTGGATCTATTTTCACCAAAGCTGCCATAGGATCACGTAGACGTTGCGCGATGGAGATAGCACCTCTTATTGTCACATCTAAATCAGGATATTCATGTGCAGCAAGTTTGGACGCTGAGTAGACAGAGGCACCCGCTTCTGAAACCACAGTATAGATAAGTTTGGCATCCTCATCTTTGTTGAGACGTGCAAAAAACTCTTGAGTTTCACGTGAGCCTGTTCCATTCCCGATGGCAACCCCAGCGATATGATATTTTTGAGAGAGTGCTAAAACTTTTCTTTTTGAACCTTCATAGTCATTTTTTGGATCTGTTGGATAGATAACAGCTGATTCTAGATACATACCATTTTCATCAATGACGGCGAGTTTACAACCACTTCTAAAAGCAGGGTCAACCCCGAGTAATACTTTTTTACTTACCGGGGGAGTCATCAATAGTTGGTTTAGATTTTTACCAAAAACAGTAATAGCGCTTAAGTCAGCGCGCTCTTTAAGTTCACTTTGTACAGCGCGCTCGATGGAAGGAAGTAACAGACGCTTAAGTCCATCTTTATAGGCATCAAAGAGTAGCGCACTGGAACTAGAAGCATGACGTGGGATTTTATAGCTTTTGATATTCTCTTCTACGCGCTCCATATCGATGGTGATTTTAACACTAAGTTCTTTCTCTTTTACCCCACGCATAACGGCAAGATAACGGTGCGATGGGATATAAGCAACTTTTTCATTATGATTTATAAAGTTTTTATAGACACCATTTTCATCAAAACTTTTTGCTTTTTTAACCTCTAATATTCCAAATCTCATCATGGTGTTATGAATCGCTTCACGCTCTCTTGGAACATCAGAGTAACGCTCGGCTAAGATATCTTGTGCACCTTTTATAGCTTCTTCAAGAGTGCTGATTTGGCCTTTAACAAAACTTTTGGCTTGTGTCTTAAATTCATTAAGTGAAAGTTTGGCCCCTTGAAGTGTATTGGCCAGCGGTGCTAAACCATTGGCGATGGCGGTAGTGGAGCGTGAACTCTTTTTATCTTTAAACGGACGATAGATATCTTCTACAGTACGTAGTGTCTCAGCCTCGTTAATACTCTCTTTTATCTGTTGTGTCAGCGTAGCGCGCTCGGCGATAAGTCTTAGTACATCTTCTTTACGTGATAGAAGCTTTTTACTGCTCTCATAAACTTCTTCAAAATCACGTAGGACATCATCATCTGCTCCACCGGTGAGTTCTTTACGGTAGCGCGCTATAAAGGGGATAGTTGCCCCATCTTCAAGTAGTTTTAAAATATTTTCAATATGCTCTTTTTTAAGGGCTGTTTTATTTAGTAATGTTTGAATTAAATTGGACATTTTTTTCTCTTTTTTTAGATATTATTGCTTTATGAGTTACAGATCTTGGTTCAATGAACATGGCAATAAACATAAGGTGATCATCGACAAGCTAATTGCAGCGGATTATAGCAAAGAGATGATAATAGAGTATTTTGATTTTGAGAATATGGTTAAACATGAAAATGATTTTTGTGTCCTGTATCAAGAACCAAAAAAATGTCACGATATGGAGAAGTTAAACTGTTATATGTGTGCGTGTCCAAATTTTCGTTTTGATGATGAGGGGATAAAACCGTATGCAGATAAAACTATCATGAGTGAATGTGATATAGACAATGGTGAAGAGTTCGCCCATGATGACAAAATCCATCAAAATTGTGCATCTTGTACGGTGCCCCATCATGAAGCTTATGTGGCTAAGAATTTTTCGCTTGATTGGTTTGAGATGATGGGCGAATGTGATATACAGATAGTAAAAACTAAGGAAACAGATAAATGAATATAATTATTAATGGTGAGACAAAAGAGTTTAATGATGGTGCAAATCTACAAGAAGTTTTAAATGCTTTAGGACTTGAGGGTAAGGTTATGGCAGCTGCTGTTAACATGGATATTGTAAAACAAGACAAATGGTCAAGTCATATTGTGAGTGATGGAGATAAATTAGAACTTTTAGATTTTGTTGGTGGTGGATAACTTATATTCTTTATCAATTTAAATTAACTATTAGATTCAGAGAGTATAATCTGTTATATAGGAATATGAGGGGTTATGATGTTATTTGGAAATTGTAATAATTTTAAAGAAGAGATTAAAAATAAAGATGCACAGATTGCAGATTTAGAAGCAGAAGTAAATCGTTTAAATGGCGAAAATGCGAACTTAAAAGATGCAATGAAATCTTTAGAAGGTGAACACACTTTAAATCAACTTATTCGTGATTTAACAAAGGGTTTGACCGAGGGTTGTCAAACTGATTTAGGCATTTTACAAACAGACTTAAATACTAACTTAGAGGGTTTAGGCGATATTAATGACCGTAACGCCGTTAACAAAACTTATGTTGGAGAGTTTCAAACGGATATTGGCGCCTTGGTTGAAACCATGTCCTCACTACTTGAACATATTACCTCTACCTTTGAACAGGTGGAAACTTTGAACTCTAATGTTGAAAGTATTTCCGATGTTATTGGTCTAATTAAAGATATTTCTGATCAAACGAATCTTCTTGCACTGAATGCAGCCATCGAAGCAGCGCGCGCCGGTGAGCATGGTCGTGGTTTTGCGGTTGTTGCAGATGAAGTAAGAAAATTGGCAGAACGTACGCAAAAAGCGACTTCAGAAGTAGAAATAACCGTTCAAGGTCTTAAACAAAACACTCAAGAAGTCCACACCCATTCGACGGCTATGGAAGAACTTTCAAGCTCGTCAAATGATAATATGAATGCTCTTCAAGATAAGATGACTGATCTTTTTGAAAACTCCAATGTTATTGAAGAAGAGACAACTGATGTTACTTACGCACTGTTTATGGTTCTCTCAAAACTTGATCATCTTATCTATAAATCTAATGGTTATAAAACAGTCTTCACTCAAGAGGTTCATGCTGTATTTGCGAGTGAAAACGAGTGCCGTTTAGGTAAATGGCATGCCCATGGACTGGGTAAAGAAAAATTTGGTAAATGTTCAAGTTATAGTAGATTAAATGCACCACATAAGCTGGTACATGATAATATAAAATCAGCTGTTGATTGTGTTCAACAAGGCACTTGTACTGAGAAATCTCAAAATGTAATGACCTTTTTTAATGAGGCTGAACGTGCTTCAAGAGATGTAGTGGATGTTCTTAGCGCACTTATTGAGGAAGAAAAAACAATTCGTCATAATTCCTAAGAACTTTTAATTCATTTGTGTTAAAATAAATGAATGAGAAATAAAAAACTAGATAATTTTTTAACCAGTGGTTATACCTTTAGTGAAGATGAGTTTGAAAGTCGAACCAAGTATCAACTTTTAAACTCTTTTTTATTGGCCCTGATCCTTTTATTAGGAACACTCTCGATTCTTCGTTACCTGCAATTAAACTACCTGCAATCATTTTTAGATTTTATATTTATTGGTATAGCTATTGGCTCTATTCGCTTATTGCGAAGAAATAGAGCTATATTTTCTAAACTTGTATTTATAACCGCACATCTGTTTTATGGACTGATTATTGTCTCTTATCAGCAACTCCCTAATTATCTTGTTGGTGGGAGTTGGTTCTCTGCGATGTTACTTCCGACATTCTTCCTTTTGGGTGTCAGAGTTGGTATATATTTTGTTTTTCTAGCAGCTGCTTCATTGATATTCTTTGATAGTTCTACCTTTCATGCAGAGTATACGGTGACAGATTATATGTATGGATCCTTACCTATATTTTTGATGGGTTCTTTTCTATTTTTCTATGAAAAAAGAAATGATATCTCTCGAAGACTTTTAAATAAAAAAAATAGACTTTTAGAAAAAGATCTTTCTTATCAAAGTAAACAGCAAAACTTAATAGTAGAACAGATTAATGATGCGATCATAAATAGTGACTTTCATGGAAATATAACAAGCTGGAATAGAGGTGCTGTTCAACTTTTTGGTTATAAGAAAGAAGAGATTTTAGGAAAAAATGTCTCACTACTTTTTAATAAAAATATACACTATAAAATACGTTATGCTATTCGTGAACTAAGACGTAGAGGTACGTATCGTGATGAGCTAAGTATGCGTAAAAAAGATGGTTCAGCAGTGCAATTAGAATTCTCTTCTTCAGTGATAAAAGATGAAAATGAAAATGAGATAGGGATTAT